>NZ_JBSFTE010000008.1:0-242934 GCF_053590565.1 Micromonospora sp. NPDC003197
GCCGGGATCTGGCACAACAACAAGACCGGAGCACCCGTCACCCGATCACTGATCGCTTACGACCACTGACCAGGTTTCGGAACTACTCGTCTAGGGCAAAGATCAAGAAAAGGCCAGGTCAGATAACCTCTGACCTGGCCTTTTTACTGGTGGGCGATACTGGGTTTGAACCAGTGACCTCTTCCGTGTCAAGGAAGCGCGCTCCCACTGCGCCAATCGCCCTCGTTTACTGCGAGGTGGAGACGGGATTTGAACCCGTGTACACGGCTTTGCAGGCCGTTGCCTCGCCTCTCGGCCACTCCACCGAGGTTGCCCCCGCTGATAGTGGCGGCATCTCCGAGCGGACGACGGGATTCGAACCCGCGACCCTCACCTTGGCAAGGTGATGCGCTACCAGCTGCGCTACGTCCGCTTGTCTCCGTTTGTTTCCGGCGTTTCCCGGTGACAGGTGAGAACTTTAGCCGAGCTGGCGAGCCAGTGCCAAATCGGGGTGCCCACGACGCGCCAGCAGGCTCAGAGGAGCCCAAAACACCCACACCACACCCGCTAATCGTCCTAGGAACCTGAGCTAGATGCGTGAGTGCTGTACGCCGTGTCGGTAACTCCCCGTACTCGGAGGCATGGGTTACCGTAGCCGCGTGACGAGACGCGCGGCCGAGGTCCGCCTGGATGCCCTGCTGCGTACCGCATGTGACGTAATTGTCGAGCGTGGGTTGGCGAACACCCGTACCGCCGATGTCGCCCAGGCCGCCGGGGTCAGCCAGGCACTCGTTTTTTACCATTTCTCGACCAAGGAACGGCTACTCGCGCAGGCTTTCGCGTACGCGGCCGAGCAGGATCTGGCCCGGCTGGACGCGGTCGCCCGTTCCTCCGCCCCGCCGTTGGCCAAGCTTAAGCGGGTCCTCAAGCTGTACGCCCCGACCGGCCGCTCCAAATCCTGGGCGATGTGGATCGACGGCTGGTCGGAGTCGCTGCGTACCGAGGAGTTGGAGAAGGTGTCCCGGCGGCTGGACCTGCGCTGGAAGGAAGACCTGACCGAAATCATCGCGGCCGGCGTCGCCGACGGTACGTTCACCTGCGCCGACCCGGCCGGCGCGGCCTGGCGGATCAACGCGCTGATCGACGGGCTCGCCGTACAGGTAACGGTGCACGACCGGGTGATCAACCGCCGGCAGCTGTCCGACTGGATCCGGCTGGCCACGGCTCGGGAGGTCGGCCTGGACCCGGCCGAGTTGGAGTAGCCGCCGGAGAACGGCGGATGAACCCGGCGAAACCACGACTGCCGGGGAAGAATCGGTCCCATGGCCCTGTTAGCGACCTACCGCCGCAGTCTCAACGAGTTCACCGATCGGGTCGGCCAGGTCGGCTCCGGCCAGTGGACGGCACCCACCCCGTGCGCCGACTGGGACGTACGGACCCTGGTCAATCATGTGGTCGGCGAGGACCGGTGGACCGTACCGATGTTTACGGGCGCGACCATCGCCGAGGTGGGTGACCGGTTCGACGGCGATCTGCTGGGCGTGGACGCGGCCGGCGCGGCCCGGGACGCGGCCGCCCAAGCCGACCTGGCGGTCAGCGCGCCCGGTGCCCTGGACCGCATCGCCCATCTCTCCGCCGGGGACACCCCCGCCCGGGAGTACCTGCATCAACTGCTCGCCGAGCACCTGGTGCACGGCTGGGACCTGGCGGTGGCGATCGGCGCCGCTCCCCGACTGGACGCCGACGCGGTGCGCTACTGCCTCGACTGGTTCGCCGACCGGGTCCCGCTCTATCGGGACAACGATCTGATCGACGCCCGCGTCGAGGTGCCCGCCGAGGCCACCGACCAGGACCGGCTGATCGCCGGATTCGGCCGGGAACCAAACTGGCGTCCCCCGCGCTGACCACAACTGACTACGCGCTGACCGCGCGCTGACCTGGACGCTGGCCCAGACGTCGACCCAGGCCGACCACCGCACACCGAGCGACCAGGCCACCGGCCGTCCGACACCCGCCCGGGTGCGGGCACAATCTCGGAGTGTCCGACACCTCGACGACCTTCGTCCGTACCTACGCCCGGCTGGCCCCGGTGGCCCACGTACCCGAGATCCAGCTCCATCAGGCCGAGGAGCCGATCGGCCTGTGGGAACTGACCGAGGGTGAGTTCCGCAGCGAGCAGCCACCACCGTTCTGGGCCTTTGCCTGGGCTGGTGGCCAGGGGCTGGCCCGGTACGTGCTCGACCACCCGGAGACGGTCACCGGCCGACGGGTCCTCGACCTGGCCTCGGGCTCCGGTCTGGTGGCGATCGCCGCGGCCCGCGCCGGTGCGGCCGAGGCACGGGCGGTGGACGTGGACCCGGTGGCGGTCGCCGCGATCGGGCTCAACGCCGACGCGAACGGCGTACCGGTGACGGCGCTCGCCGGCGACGTCCTCGACGGCGATGCCGGCAACGCGCAGGTGGTACTGGTCGGGGACGCCTTCTACAGCGAGGCGATGGCGAACCGGATGCTGCGGTTCCTACTACGCGCGGCCCGGGGCGGGGCCCGGGTCCTGGTCGGGGACCCGGACCGGGCGTTCCTGCCCCGGGCCCGGTTCCGGCAGCTCGCCGAGTACGACGTGCCGGTCCCGATGGCCTTGGAGAGCGTACGGATCAAGCGCACCATGATCTGGGAGTTGAACCCGCCGACCGGCCCCGCGCCCGCCCGTGACCGGAAGCCAGCCGCTGGGTAGCGTGGCGGCGTGCTGTTTCGCAGTTGGCAGGGGGCCGTCGACCAGCAGTGGCCGGATGTCGCGCGGGTCGCCGACCACGTCGGGGTCGAGCATCTCGTGGTGACCCGGTACGCCCTGGTTCGCCAGGTGCTCGCCGATCCGGATACGTTCCGCCCGGACAACGCGCTGGACGCGGTGACCCCGATGCCGGTGGCCGCCCTGCGGATCCTGACCCGGCACGGTTTCCGGCTGCCCCCGACGTTGGCCAACAACGGCAGTCCGACCCATCCGGAGATCCGGTCCATCGTCGCCGACGCGCTGCACCCGACCCGGGTCGAGGAGCAGCGCAGGTGGTTGACCGGAGTCGTACGCGAGCGGGTCGACAGACTGTCGGTGGTGCTGGACGCGGGTGAGCCGGTCGACCTGTACGCCGAGCTGGCCGCCGATCTGCCGCTGCTGGTGCTGGCCCGGCTGGTGGACCTGCCGGACGAGCTGGTCGCGGTGGTCAGACAGTTCTCCCGGGCCGCGTTGGAGTTGTTCTGGGCACCGGTGGATGCGCAACGACAGCTGGCCCTGGCCGACACCGTTGGGCATTTCTACGCCGTACTGAGCGGGTTCGCCGAGACCGGTCACGGGCTGGTCGCTGACCTGCGGGCCGCCGGACATCCACACGACGTGCTGGTGGGGGCGTTGTTCTTCCTGCTGGTGGCCGGGCAGGAGACCACTTCGCAGTTCCTCACCCTGTTGTTGCATCGGTTGAGCACCGAGCCGGAGGTGTTGGCCGGGCTGCGCGCCGGCACGGTCAAGATCGTGGACGTGGTCGAGGAGGGGCTACGGCTGGACCCGCCGATCGTGACCTGGCGGCGGGTGGCGGCCCGGGACACGGTGTTGGCCGACACTGCCGTACCGGCGGGGAGCAGCATCGTGTTGTGGCTGGCTCGGGCCGGCCGGGACCCGGCGATTGTCAGCGCTGGTGCACAGTTCCGGCCGGGGCAACGCGGCTCGCGGCGACACCTGGCCTTCGGGGCGGGCGCGCACCGCTGCGTCGGAGCGCAACTGGCCCGGATGGAGGCCGGGGTGGTGGTGGGCGAGGTGGCGTCGCTGCTGGCTGGGGTCACGGTCGAACGTGCCCCGTGGTGCCCGGACAACCTCTCCTTCCGAATGCCGGACGCCTTCGTGGTCCGGCGCGCAGCCGAAAAAAGCGCGACCGCCGCCTGAGAGAACGCGACCGCCGCCGGGAAGAGCACGGGTGCCTCGTCAGCGGGTACGGGCCAGCTCCTCAATCTCAGCAAAGGTCGTGACCCGCTCACACTCCTCGGGTGTCAACTTGTTGATTAAGGCTCTGGCCGCTTGGGCTTGTTTCGTGGTGGGCAGGCCACCGGCGACGAGATCGGGCAAGACCAGCTCGTAGCCGACCCGGACCCGCGCGGCGTACCGGGTGCGGCGGCTGCGGGCAACGGCGAAGGAAACGCGGATAGCGTGCTCGTTGCCGGCTGGCACGTTCGGCCGGTCCACCTCCCGGGCCGCGAAGCGCATTTCGTGGTAGTAGGTGCACCGCTGACAGCTGGCCGGTCCCCCGGTGAGGGTGGACCCGCACTCCGTACAGGTCAAACGGTCGAGTGCAGCATCGACGACGCGCCAGTCGTACTCCTGGGGATTGTCGATCACGAGCCAGCTCAGTGCCGTCTCGTCCGGCGAGTCAGGGGCAACGTCCACGTCACTCAGCAGCCCCGCCCAGGCCAGGTCGAGTTCTGCCTGGATCCCGCCAATGACCTGGGCCACCAGCGTGCTGCGCCATGTCCGCATGGTGTCTGGCATGTCGTCAAGCATGGTCCATCACTTGACGAAAGTCAGTACGGACCGGCCCCGTTCGGGCGCTGTGCCGCACCTGGCCGGATTTCTACCGTCAACGCACCACGACGGGGGAGATCCCCGAGGGAGGTTTCATGATCACGTTACGCGGGCTGACGAAGCGCTTCGGCGCGGCGACAGCTGTCGACAACCTGTCCCTGGACATCACACCGGGCCGGGTCACCGGCTTCCTCGGCCCCAACGGGGCCGGCAAGTCCACCACCATGCGCATGATCCTCGGGCTGGACCGACCCAGTGCCGGCCAGGCGCTGGTCAACGGGCAGGCGTACGCGACCCTGCGTCATCCGCTGCACGAGGTCGGGGCGCTGCTCGACGCCAAGTCCATCCACCCGGCCCGATCCGGACGTAACCACCTGCTGGCGATGGCCCGCAGCAACGGCATCCCCACCCGCCGGGTGGACGAGGTGCTGGCCACCGTCGGGTTGGACGCGACCGCCGCCGGCAAGCGCGGCAAGGCCCTGTCGCTGGGCATGGGCCAGCGGCTGGGCATCGCCGGTGCGCTACTCGGCGACCCGCCGGTGCTGATGTTCGACGAGCCGGTCAACGGGCTCGACCCGGACGGGGTTCGCTGGATCCGCCAGTTGATGCGTTCCCTGGCCGCCGAAGGCCGGACGGTCTTCGTCTCCAGTCACCTGATGAGCGAAATGCAGCTCACCGCCGACCAACTGGTGGTGATCGGTCGGGGCCGGCTGATCGCCGACGCCCCGATCGCCGAGGTGATCGCCGCCAGCTCGTCGACGGCGGTCCGGGTACGCAGCCCGCAGCCGGCTGGGCTGGCGGCACTCGCCGAACGGCTCACCGCCCGATCCATCGGCGTCAAGGCCACCGGCGACGGCGAGCTGACCATCACCGGTGCCAGCGGCGAGCAAGTCGGCGACCTGGCCCACGAGCTGGGGGTACGGCTGCACGAGCTGAGCGTCCGCTCGGCGTCACTGGAAGAGGCGTACCTGGAGTTGACCGCCGGCAGTCTCGAGTACGCCGGCACGACCACGTCCGTTGGGGGTCACCATGCTTAGCCGCAAGATGCCGTTTTCGCTGAGCCGTCGCGTTGGCGGGGCGCTGGTCGTACTCATGGGGTTGCTGGCTCTGCTCGCACCGGGCGGCGCGGCGGTGGCCGCACCCACAGCGACGCCGGCCGCCACCTCGGCGCTGAGCCTGCCCGCCCCGACCGGCCGCTATCCGGTCGGCACCACGTCGCTGCACCTGGTCGACAGTGGACGGCCCGACCCGTGGCAGCCGGGCGCGACCCGGGAGCTGATGGTGTCGCTGTGGTATCCGGTGATCACCGACCGGGGCGAACCCGCCCCGTACACGACGGCCGCCGTCTCCGCCCGAATCGTCGCCGCCGAAGGGCTGCCGCTGCCGTCGGAGATCCTGACCACGGTACGCACCAACGCCCGTCGGGACGTCCCGGTACGGCCGACAGTCGGCGGCTGGCCACTGGTGGTGCTCTCCCCCGGTTTCAGCCTGAGCCGGGAGTCGCTGACCGGGCTGGCCGAGGAGTTGGCCAGTCGCGGATACGTGGTGGCCGGCGTCGACCACCCGTACGAGGCGCGGGGGGTCGAATTCCCCGACGGCCGGGTCGCCGAGTGTCTGGCCTGTGACGCCTGGGGTACGGGCACCGCCGCGAAGGTCATCGAGGGCCGGGCGGTCGACGTGTCGTTCCTGCTGGACCGGTTGACCGGGCCGACGCCAGCCTGGCCGGGTGCCTGGACGATCGACCGGACCCGGATCGGTATGATCGGCCACTCCATCGGCGGTGCCTCGGCGGCGCAGGTGGTGCGTACCGACCGTCGGGTGGCCGCCGGGGCGAACCTGGACGGCACGCTGTTCGTACCGGTTCCGGCGGGTGCCCTCACCAAGCCATTCATGTTGGTCGGTGCCCAACGGCCGGCGGACGCCAGCTGGCTGCGCGACTGGCCGGGGCTGGCCGGGTGGAAACGCTGGCTGACGGTCACCGGCACCGGGCACATGTCCTTCACCGACCGGCCGGTGCTTGGCGCACAGCTCGGCATGGACCCGGGCCCGATGCCGGCGGAGCGGCAACTGCTGATCACCCGGGCGTACGTCACGGCGTTCGTGGACCAGCATCTGCGCCACCAGTCACGGCCGCTGCTCGACGGCCCGTCCGCCACCTATCCCGAGGTCCAGTTCCGAAACGAGGAAGCCGCGTGACCACGCTCGCTCCGCCCGCTCGCCAGGCCCGCCCCCACACCGACAGTCCCCCGTCCGGTGGTGGCCTCACCGGGGCGATCGCCAGCGAGTGGACCAAACTCTGGTCAGTCCGTACGACATGGTGGGCGATGTTGGCCAGCGTGCTGCTGATGGCGGCCACCTCCGGTCAGCTCGCCATCTACGCCGCCAACGCCAACACCAACGACGACCCGGCCGACGATCCCGGTGTGGTCACCGTGGGCCGGATCGTGATCGACTCGATGGAGCTGACCCAGTACGCCGTGCTGGCGGTGGCGCTGCTGGTGATCACCGCCGAGTACGCCACCGGCACGATCCGCGCGACGTTGCAGTGGACCCCGTCGCGTACCCGGATGCTGCTGGCCAAGGCCACCGTCGTCGGCGCGGTCACGTTTCCCCTCGGCCTGCTGCTCGGTGTGGTCGGCGTGGCCGTGGCCCGACCGGTGCTCGGTGAATGGGGCAGCGTGCCGGTCGGCGAGACGGTGGGCGACGTCGTGGCGGTCGCCGGCTACCTGGCCCTGATCGGGGTGTTCACCCTCGGTCTCGGGGCGGCGCTGCGCAGCGCGGTGCTGACCCTGACCGTCCTCTTCCTTAGCCTGATGATCATCCCGCTGTCGTTGCAGGAGCCGGACATCTCGGTGCTCACCTGGATCGCCGACCTCCTCCCCGGGGTGGCCGGTGTGCACTTCATGCGCGGTGACACCGACCCGTACCCGCCCGTCGTCGGCCTGCTGCTGCTCGCCGGCTGGGCGGTGGTGGCGCTGTTCGCTGGCCGGCTGGTACTGCGGCGGCGCGACGCCTGAGAGTGCACAGTCGACAGCTGGCGGGCGGCCCGATCATCGGACCGCCCGCCGGTCGACTGTCGCTGTCCACCAGTCCGGCCTCGTACGCAACTCACGCAGCATCCACCAGTCCGGCCTCGTACGCGATGATCGCCGCTTGGACCCGGTTCCGGACGCCCAGCCGGGTGAAGATCGTGCTCAGGTAGCTCTTCACGGTGCCCTCCACCAGGAACAACCGCCGGCCGATCTCGGCATTGGACAGCCCCGCACCGACCAGCGCCAACACCTCACGTTCCCGCTCGGTGAGCGTGCCGATCCGGTCCCGGGCCGCCGGCCCCCGGGCCATCCGTTCACCACCCAGCGCGAGCACCCGATGGGCCACCCGGGGCGACAGGTAGGCGGCACCGTCGGCCACCGCCCGTACCCCGGCGATCAGTTCCCGTGGGTCGCCGGACTTGAGCAGGAATCCACTGGCCCCGTCACCGAGCGCCCGGGCGATGTAGTCGTCTTCACCGAACGTGGTGAGCATGACCACGGCGGTCTCCGGCACGAGTTGCCGGATCTGCGTGGCGGCGGCCAACCCGTCGAGCCGGGGCATCCGGATGTCCAGCAACGCCACCTGTGGCCGGTGCGCCCGGACCAGGTCGACCGCCTCCCGCCCGTCGCTGGCCTCGGCCACCACCTCGATCTCCGGGTCAGCGGCCAGGATCGCCCGTACGCCGGCCCGGATCATCGCCTCGTCGTCGGCCAACAGCACCGAAATCACTCTTTGCTCTCCTGACATGTGGGTTAGGAAGGGCCCCTTGTTATCGCTTTTTGTAGAGGAAGGGGCCCTTCCTAACCTCTCAGCACAGGGGTGGGGGCAGTGACCGTCAGCCGGTCAGAAGGTGCTTGGCCGTCAGCCAGTCAGGTGGTGCTTGGCCGTCAGCCGGCCGTTGCCAAAGCACAGCCGATAGGTCGGCTCGGCGAACGGAAAGTTGCCGTCGGTGTAGTACTCGCACACCGAGTTGGCCGGGGGTACGGGGAGATTCGCGGCGCTCGGCGCGGCCACCTGCCGAGCCGGCAACACCGTACGCAGGTCCGTCCGCAACTCACCGACCCGCAGCCGGTCGTAGTCGCGCTGCTCCAGGACGGCGTTGAAGGTGGCGAGCGGGTAGTAGACCAGCGACAGCACCGCCGCGATGACCAGCGGTACGGCGACGGCCGCCAGCAGGCTGCGGCGTACCCGCCGTCGGGCATGCCGCATCCGGACCGCCGCGTCGGAGGATGCCAGTGGCCCAGTCGCGTCGGCGGATGTCAGCAGCGCTGCCGCGTCGGCGGACACCAGCAGCCCTGCCGCGTCGGACAGTGGCCCACCATCGACACCAGACACCCGATCGACACCGGACACCCGATCAGCAGCACCGTGCGGCAGCCGGGCGGTCACCACGAAACCGCCGCCGTCGCAGGGGCCGGTCGAGAGCGTGCCGCCGGCCAGCCGTACTCGCTCCCCCAGGGCGAGCAGGCCGGAGCCGGTGGACACCGTACCGGGCAGTGGTCCGGCTGGGGGTGGCTCGTTGCGTACGCTCACCTCGGTCCACTCCCCCACTCGGACGACCCCGACGACGACCGCCGCGCCCGGGGCGTACCGGGCCGCGTTGGTCAGCGCCTCCTGCACCACCCGGTGCGCGGCCCGGTCGGCCATCGGGGACAGCGCCTCGTCCGGTCGCCCGCTGCTCACTGGATCAGCATCCGACTGCCCACCGAGTGGCAGGTCGCGGACCAGGTTGACCGACATCCCGGCATCGCGCGCCCCGGCGACCAGGTCGGCGATGCTCTCGTCGGCCGGTCGGATGGCCGCCGGTTCGGCGTCCTCGCGGAGCACTCCGATGATGTCCCGTAGCCGGTCGGTGGCGGCGGCGACGCTGACCCGCAGTTCACCGGCGGCTCTGCGGTGCCGTTCGTCCAGGCCTGGCGTCACCTCGAGGGCTCCGGCCCGTAATGCGATCAGGCTCAGGTCGTGTCCCAGCGAATCGTGCATGTCCTGGGCAATGCGGGCGCGTTCCCGCATCCGGATCCGGTCGGCGGCCCCACGCTGCTCGCGTTCGAGCAGGTCGGCCTGCTCCCATCCGGCGAGGACCAGCGCCTGGTGCTGCCGCCGATAGCGGCCCAGCAACCAGGGGAACACCCCGGCGAACAGAAGTACGGTGGCGATCAGGAACCAGCTGTTCACGTCCAGGTCGAGCACGCCGAGGTTGAGCACCGTGCCGCCGACCGCGATCACACCGAAGACCAGCGCGGCCGGCCTGGCCCGGGGTGTCCGCAACCCCGTCAGGTAGCTCAGCACCGGGATGGCGAAGACGAAGTTGCCGTCGAAGATGGTGGGCAGCACCATCAGCACCAGCGAAACCGTCGGATGCCGACGACTCAACCCCACCGCGACGCCGACCAGCAGCAGCGAGCCAGCCAGGCGAAACCCCAAGAGAAGATCCGGCCAGGGTACGAGCAGCGCCCAGGCGATCGGTGCGGACAGCACCACCCAGAGCAGCACGTCGAACAGCAGTTCCTGCCGGCTCCGCGATCCGCCCCGCACCAATCCGCTCCCGATGTCGCGCCACGCCGCCATCCGGCCAGGCTACAAGTGCCTCTATCTGCGGCGTTACTGACGAAAGTCAGGTGACGGCGGTCAGCGGCGGGCCATAGGCGCGTTACTCGTGGACGGTGGTGTCCCGACGGCATCCGCACGGGCGTACCGGGCGGGTGGTACACCTACCTGTGCGGTGAAATCGCGTACGAGGTGGGCCTGATCGCTGTAGCCGAGTTCGGCCGCCATCGCCGCCCAGCCGATCTTCTCACCGCTGGCGGCACGATCGGCCGCCTCGTGCAGGCGGTAGAGCCGGATCACCCACTTGGGGCCGACACCGACGTACTCGTGGAACAGCCGCTGAAGCTGGCGCACGGTGGTACCGGCCTGGCGGGCCAGTTCGTCGACCCGGGCGATCGCCGGATCGGCCGCGATACGGGCGACCAGCTCCGCCACCTCCGCCACTGTCGGGTCGACCACCGGTCGGGCAGCGAGTAGCAGGGTGTCCAGGTGGTTCATCAGCGCCTGGGGGCCGCTGTCCGTGCCGTCGGCGTCGTCGCCAGCGGTGTGACTGACGTCGGCGGTGGGCCCGAAGGCCGACCCCAGGACCGGCCCGAAGACGTCGGTCAGTGGCAGGAACCGATCGGTGATGGTGGCCACCGGTGCGCCCAGGAACGGGCGGAAGCCCCCCGGCCGGAAGCGTGCCCCGACTACCCAGCCGGTGTCGCACAGCGTCTCGTCATGGTGGCCACGGATGACCCCGGCGATCCAGGACCGGGTCGGCCCGGCCGCCGTCGTGCGCACTCTCCCGTCGGTGGCGACGAGGTTGACCGACGGGTGTGGTAAGACCCGCTGGCGGTACGGCGCCTCGCCACGCAGGTCGTACTCCACGGCCCAGTAGTGCGCCACGAACGGTGCCAGCTCGGGCGCGGGCTGCCGCCGGGCATAGTGGAATCTCTCCCGGGCTGCCCGCGCGTGGACGAAGCCTCGATCATCGGGCCAGCTCAGCACCCCTCAGCCGCGCCAGTCGAGTGTGCTGAAGACCAGCCACACCGCCAACGCAAGCAGTACCAAGCCGATCAGTGTGCACAGGGCGAACCACAGCTTGACACCGAACGGAATCTTCGGGTCCGAGGTGATGGGGCGCTGGCTGGCAGAAGGTCTCAAGGATCCTCCTTGGAAGTACGTCTGCTCCTTTGGTTCAGTCTGACGGGGACCGCCGAGCCGCTGCCGAGTGGGTTGCCGTCAGGATCTGGCCGGCTCTCGCACCGACGGGAGGTCGATGTGGGTCAAGTTTGTGGCCTCACGCCATCCATCGTGTTTCTTCAAGAGTCACCGCCAGACCGGGCCTACCGTCAGGTTCATGCACGAATCACTGCCCGAGGCCATGTCCGAGGCGATGTCCGAGGCGATGCGACGGACAGCGGAGATCGTCCGCGCCGTACGACCGGACCAGCTTGCCCTGCCCACCCCCTGCACCGAGTACGACGTCGCCGGGCTGGGGCGGCACCTCACGTACTGGGGGGTGCTTTTCTCCGAGCGGGCGGCCCGCAAGCAGCAACCTATGCCCGATGCGGGCCCGGACGATGTCGGAGTCGACTGGGCCCAGACGTTCGCTCGACACGCCGACCAGACCGTCGCGGCCTGGTCGGTACCGGACGCCTGGACCGGTACGACCAGCCTCGCTGGCGTGCCGATGCCCGCCGCACTGGTCGGTTCGCTGATGCTGGCTGAGTTGGTGCTGCACGGCTGGGACCTGGCCGTAGCGACCGGACAGCGACCGGCCTATTCCACTGCGGTTGCCGAGACGACGCGGGGAATCATCGAGCGGATGGCCGGCCAGGGGCGGGCCGCCGGCATCTTCGCCGAGCCGGTGCCGGTGCCGGACTCCGCGTCGCCGCTGGACCGGGCCCTGGCGTTCAGCGGCCGTGACCCGGCATGGACGGCCCGCCAGTCCGGCTGATCCCACACGTTCATCACCTATCACCACTTCCCAGCATGACTCAAACCTTGTAGCGAAAGCAGCAGTCGATCACTACAAGCTACAAGCCATGAAAAGCTGGCAATCACTACAAGCTTGTAGCTATGCTGGGGGCCATGGACGACACCGAGGCACCCCGCTGGCTCGATGAGGAGCAGCAGCGGGTCTGGAACCTGTTCGCGTACGCGCTGATCAGGTTGCCCGCGACGCTGGACGCGCAGATGCAACGCGATGCCGGCATGAGCCAGTTCGAGTACATGGTCCTGGCCGCGCTGTCGGTGGCGCCTGAGCGCACCCTGCGGATGAGCGTGCTGGCCGGCTACACCGCCAGCAGCCTGGCCCGGCTCGGCAACGTCGTCACCCGGCTGGAGCGGCAGGGCTGGGTACGCCGCTCACCGGATCCGACCGACGGCCGCTACACGCTGGCCACCCTCACCGACGACGGCTGGGACAAGGTGGTCGTGACCGCCCCCGCGCACGTCGCCGAGGTGCAGCGGGTCCTCTTCGACCCGCTCACCAAGGCGCAGCAGCGGCAGCTCGGCGTCATCGCCGAGCGTCTGCTGCGGGCCGTTGAACCGGACGGCCCGGTGAACCAGGTCGCCGGCCGCTAACCACCGGCTCCGCCCGGCTCTTCTCTGCACGACCTGGCCGTAAGAGGTCAGGCGATTCCTCACCATGCCTGAAAGGTGCTTTCGTCATGCCCACCATCGCCATCGTCGGGGCCGGCCCCGGCCTCGGACTCTCCATTGCCAAGGTCTTCGGCGGCCACGGCTACCAGGTCGCCCTGATCTCCCGCAACAGGGACAAGCTCGACGCCCTGGTCACCGAACTCGCCACCGCCGGCATCACCGCCGCGGGATTCACCGCCGACACCGGCGACCAGCAGGCACTGGCAGCCGCATTGGAACAGGCTTCGGCGCACTTCGGCGGTATTGAGGTGTTGGAGTTCTCGCCATATGCCGGCCTCAACCGGGTCACCCCGGCCGAGGTCACCATCGACAATCTGCGACCCGAGATCGAGCAGCTGCTCTACGGTGCCGTGACCGCGGTCGGTGCCGTCCTGCCCGGCATGCTCGCCGCGGGCACCGGCACGCTGCTGTTCACCACCGGCGGTGGCGCGATCACCCCGTACCCCATGCTCGGCGCCACCAATGCCGCCCAGGCCGCCCTTCGCAACTGGGCCCACAACCTGCACAACACCCTCGCCAACCAGGGCATCCAGGCCGCAACCGTCGCCATCAACGTCTTCATCGGCGCGACACCGCCGGCACCCGGCATCCCGCACGTCGCACCCGACCAGATCGCCCAGGCCTACTGGACCCTGCACGCCGCCGAACGCGGCCAGAACGAACACGTCATCAACGGCTGAACCACCTGGGCACGCAAGGAAGCGCTGTCTGGCTCCACAGCGGCCGAGTCAGACACCGCTTCGCCGTTCAGTCGCCGAACCGCAGGGCCAGGTCGGCTCGGCGGCGAATTCCGGGCGGAGGCGAAGAAATCAGCTCCGAGTCGGCCAAACTTCCCTCATCATCCACTGGCGGGAGTCGATCTAGTTGACCTCCTCGGCCCAGGTACGCCAGTCGTCGAGGACGCCGTAGAGCGCCGGGGTGAGCCAGCCAGGCGCGGAGCGCTGGAAGACCCCGGGCTCCAGGGTGCCGGCCCCGTCGGGCAGCGCACCAACCATGTTGGGCACCAGATCGGTCAGGTTGGCCCAGTGCACCAGTTGCGGCTCGGCCGGCCAGGCACCGAGCACCACCCCGGCCGGGATGGCCCGCCGGTCCAGCGCCTCCAGGGTGAGCGCGGTGTGGTTGAGCGTGCCCAGCCCGGCCCGGCAGACGACCACCGCCGGGGCGCCAAGGGAGACCGCCAGGTCGGCCACGGTCCACGGCTCCCCGGAGGGGCGGACCCCCATCGGCACCAACAACCCACCGGCCCCCTCGACCAACACCAGGTCGTGCTTCTCCGCCTGGGCGCGGACCGCGTCGACGACGGTGTACAGCTCCAACGGCTCCAACTCAGCTATCCGGGCGGCGGCCAGTGGGGCAAGCGGGTCCGGATAGTCGGCCAGGGTCATCGAGGTCATTGGCGCGGCCAGCCGGTCGACCACATCCACATCGGTCGGCGCGCCGGTGGCCGTACCGGTCTGGCCGGGTTTGACCACGGCGACCCGCAGGCCGGCTGCCTGCGCCGCCGCCGTGATGGCGGCGGTCACCACGGTCTTGCCGACGTCGGTGTCGGTGCCGGTCACCACGATCGGGCCGGACCAGGCGGTGGTCATCCGGTCTCCTCCGGTACGGTCCGGACAGCGCCAATCATCCGGTCTCCTCAGGTGCGGTCCGGGCGGCCGTCGGGGCAGTCGCGACGATCACGTCGAGCGCCCGGTCGAAATCGGCCGACGGCACCCCCACGTTGATCGTCAGTCGCAGCCGGGAGCGGCTGTCCGGGGTGGACGGCGGGCGGAAGCAGCCGACGGCGACGCCCCGGTCGAGGCAGCTCGCCGCCCAGGCCACCGCCGACTCCGCGTCGGGCGCGGCCACCGACAGCACCGCGCCGGCCGGCGTGGAAACCGTCAACCCGGCCACACGCAGTCGCCGTACCGCGTGATCGACCCGGCGGGCCGACTCGGCCCGCAGCTGGTCACCGGCCCGCGACTGGTCACCGGCACGTAGCGGCTCGCCGGCGCGCAGGCGGTCAGCGGTATGCAGGGGCTCACGGGCGCGGGCAAGTCGGGTCGCGGCGAGCACCCCGGCGGCCACCGACGGGGGCAGCGCGGTGTCGAAGATGAAGGTACGGCCGGTGTCGACCAGGTGCTGGATCAGCTCGGCCGGTCCGGCGACCAGCCCGCCCGCCCCGCCGAGCGCCTTGGACAGGGTCGCGGTCACCACCACGTCCGGCTCGCCAGCCAGCCCGGCGGCGGCCACCGACCCGGCACCACCGGGGCCGGTCACGCCCAGCGCGTGCGCCTCGTCGACCAGCAACAGCGCGCCGTACTCCCGGGCGACGGCGTGCAGCTCGGCGAGCGGGGCCAGGTCACCGTCGACCGAGAAGACGGACTCGGTCACCACCACCGCCGGCCGGCCGCGCGCCGCCGCCAGCGCCGCATCGACGGCGGCGACGTCGAGGTGCGGGGTGACCAGGGTTTCCGCACCGGAGAGTCGACAGCCGTCGATCAGCGAGGCGTGGTTGTGCGCGTCGGAGACCAGCAGGGTGCGCGGCCGGACCAGGGCCCGTACGGCGGCCAGGTTGGCCAGGTAGCCGGAGGAGAAGACCAGGGACCGCACCGCGCCGAGCCAGGCGGCGAGTTCCGCCTCCAGCGCGTCGTGCAGGTCTGTCGAGCCCCGGACCAGGCGGGAGCCGGTCGCCCCCAGCCCGTACTCGGTCAACGCCCGCGCCGCCGCAGCCGTCACATCCGGATGGTGGGACAGGCCGAGGTAGTCGTTGCCGGCCAGGTCGACCGCGCCGTCGGCCGCCCCGCGTGGGCGCAGCCGCCGGGTCAGTCCCGCCCGGGCGCGCAGCTGAGCCCGACGATCGAGTGTTGCCAGCCAGTTCGCCACGGTCACCCCCTCGGCTCGGTGGCGGACCGCCGGATACTGCCCACGGCCTCCCGTACGAACGCCCCCGACCGGCGAAAATACCACTTCCGGTACGGCTGGCCTGGTCGGCATGCCGACCCAAGCTAGTAGGGTACGGCCATGTCAGAGATCCTCGATCAGGCTCGTACGCAGGTGCTCGAAAACGGAGTCGGGCTCGATGAGGCCGGGGTGCTCGCCGTACTGCACCTGCCCGACGAGCAGGTGCCCGCCGCCCTACAGCTGGCCCACGACGTACGGATGCGCTGGTGCGGGCCGGAGGTCGAGGTCGAGGGGATCGTCTCGCTGAAGACCGGCGGCTGCCCGGAGGACTGCCATTTCTGCTCGCAGTCGGGTCTGTTCGCCTCTCCGGTGCGCTCGGTCTGGCTGGACATTCCCTCCCTGGTGAAGGCGGCGAAGCAGACCGCTGCCACCGGGGCGACCGAGTTCTGCATCGTCGCGGCGGTACGCGGCCCGGACGAGCGGCTGATGAAGCAGATGCGTGAGGGGGTCGCCGCGATCAAGGCGGAGGTGGAAATCCAGGTCGCCGCCTCGCTCGGCATGCTCACCCAGGCCCAGGTCGACGAACTGGTCGAAATGGGGGTGCACCGCTACAACCACAACCTGGAGACCTGCCGGTCGTACTTCCCCAAGGTGGTCACCACGCACTCCTGGGAGGAGCGCTGGGAGACGCTGACGATGGTGCGCGCCTCCGGCATGGAGGTCTGCTGCGGTGGCATCCTCGGGCTGGGCGAGACCCTGGAGCAGCGGGCCGAGTTCGCCGCCCAGCTTGCCGAGTTGGACCCGCACGAGGTGCCGCTCAACTTCCTCAACCCGCGCCCGGGCACACCCATGGGTGACCAGCCGGTGGTGGAGGCGCGTGATGCCCTGCGGGCCATCGCCGCGTTCCGGCTCGCGATGCCCCGGACCATCCTCCGGTACGCGGGCGGCCGGGAGATCACCCTCGGTGACCTCGGCACCCGGGACGGACTGCTCGGTGGCATCAACGCGGTCATCGTCGGCAACTACCTGACCACGCTCGGTCGCCCGGCCAACGCCGACCTGGAGTTGCTGGACGACCTGAAGATGCCGGTCAAGGCCCTGTCCGCGACGCTGTAGGGAGCGGGTCGATGACGACGACGGCGCTGTGGTGTGACCGGTGCGGCGAGGCGGTCGGCAGCGGCCAGCATGATGCTTGTCAGGCCGCCCGTGAGCTGGAACCACCCCGCTTCTGTTCCCTCTGCAAGCGGCGGATGAAGGTGCAGGTCCTGCCGGCCGGCTGGTCGGCGACCTGCGTGGAGCACGGCGAAATCCGGAGTTGACGCGGCCATCGGCCCGGTGACGACAGTGTCGTCACCGGGCCGATGCGGACCTACGGCCACCAGCACCCTGCGGGCCTACTGCTGCTGGCGCCCTTCGGGGCTGCCGTCGATCCAGAGAGCAGCGTCAGATCTCGTCCCAGAAGGTCAACCGGTGCGCGGTGGTCCGGTCGAACCGGCCTACCCGGTCGAGGTCCAAGCCCTGGACGTACGGGTGGTGCTGCCATGCCGGTAGGCCGCGTCCGTTGGGGTCACCCGTGCTGGCGAACCGGGCCCAGTAGCCGATCATCAGGTCGCCGAGTCGACGCTGCTTGGCGGTGAGCGGGGCAGACTCCCACGACGGGTCGAAAAGGAACGGCAGCTCGGAGCCGTGCGAAGCCAGGGGCTCCACCTGGTCGTCGGGGAACGGGAACAGCTGCGGTGCGGTCCGGTCGAGGAACTCGTAGGAGTAGACCGGCACGTACCGGGCCAGCAACTGATCGGTGTCCCGCGCCGCCCTCGCCCAGTCGAGGTCGCTCATGATGGCAGCAGCGGACTGGGTGGGCACCTCGCCGGGCGGATAGGCGGCCAGGACGGCCGGTGCCCGCTCCCCGAAGATCTGGGTGACGCCGTCGACATACTGCTCAGCGGTGAGCTTCGGGAACACCATCGAGGCGAACATGGTGCCCTCGTCCCGGGTGATGCCGGACAGAATCGGCACCCGGTGGAAGCGTCCCTCGGCGAAGACCGTCGCCGGGTCTTCGGGTAGCACTGCGTTGCCGTATCCGGGCAGGGGCAGTACGGGCTGCGCAAGCAGTTCCGAAACGGACTTACCCCGAAGGCAGGCGATATCCGGGCAGGAGAGCTGGCCGGCGATCATCTGCCCATGCCCCTCGTGCACTACGGCCGGGACCCAGAGCGGAACATTGAGGACCTTCGGCAGGTCCTCCTGAATCCAACACGGCGAACTCTGGGTAATCGCGCGGTGGAACAGGCCGGCTGCGCCCGGGGAGGCGAGCTGGGCGCATACCGAGTGCGAGCCGGCTGACTCGCCGGCGAGTGTGACGTTGCCGGGATCACCGCCGAACGCGGCCGCGTTACGCTGCACCCACCGCAGCGCCGCCTGCTGGTCCTCCACCCCGAACGCGCCACCATCCGGCAGCCCCGGGTAGCCGAAGAAGCCGAAGATCCCCAGCCGGTAGTTGACGGTCACCACGACGACGTCGCCACGCGTGGCGATGCGGGTGGCGTCGTAGTCGCTGCCGGCCCCCTTTATCAGGCTGCCGCCGTGCAGCCAGACCAGCACCGGCTTGGGGTGCTGGGATGCGGCACCGCGCGGCGCGGTCACATTCAGGTAGAGGCAGTCCTCGCTGTCGCTGGCCGGCAGGCCCCAACTGTCCGCTGTCTGGGCGCACCGAGGGCCGGGCTGTTTCGCATCCCGGACGCCGGTCCACGGCTCGACGGGCTGCGGAGAGCGCCAACGCAACTCGCCGACGGGGGCGGCGGCATAGGGGATGCCCTGGAAGAGCCGATGGTCACCCCGTACCGTGCCAGCTATCCAGCCCGTGTCGGTACGTACCTTGCCAGTACCGGCGGACTCGGCGGTCGTGGCGGGCTTGGCGGTCGCAGCGGGCTTGGCGGTCGCAGACGCTGGCAGCGCCAGGAGTGCGAAGACGGTCACGATGGTCGTCAGGATTCGCATACGTTCACGGTGTCATCTGACATTAGCGCCCGGAATGAGGTTTCCTGCCCACTGCGGGGTGGGCCTACCTCCACCCCCCTGCTGTCGTCGCTGCCGGCACGGCGGGTCCGCGCGATGGCCATCCCGAATGCCACCAGAGCGTAACCACAGAGCACGGCAAGGCCCGCCCACCAGGCCAGCGGGAAGTAGCCGGTGGATGGTACGTAGTGGGCGACGACCTGCGGGTACTCGCGGATCGTCTGCTGCACCGCGAACCCGGCGGCGGGGGTGAGGCGCAACAGCCACCGGGACACGTCGTCGGGTAGCAGCGGCAGCGCACCGAGGACGTACGGCAGGACGACCATCGAGGTCGCGACCAGGATCGCCGCCCAGCCACGGCGCACCAGCGCACCGAGGGACAGCGCGAGGACAGCGGTGACGGCATACAGCGTGGCGACACCGACGACGAGCCGTAGCTCGGTCAGGGTGGGCACCGCGACGGTGGGGGTACCGGTGGCGCGCATAACCTGCGCGCTGAGCGGCACGGTGATCCCGGCGGCGACCAGTCCGGTGAGGAAGGCGACTGGGCCGACCACGCCGGCCTTCGCCACCAGGTCCCGCCCGCTCAGCGATGCGACGCCGGTGCGCCCCGGTCGGAGTCCCCTGGTCGCGAACCGTACCGCCAACACGATCACGATCATCAGCCCGATGGCCAGGCCGACGAGGGTGTCCTCCGGAGTACGGCCGCCCACCGCACCGATCGGCCCGATGTCACCCGAGCCGGTGACGGTGAGGGTGCCGTCCGACTCGACGAGCCCGGGTGCCCGGTGATACCGCTCCCAGTCGGTCTGGACGTCCGTCCCGACGTGCTGCCACTCGCCGGCCGATGCACCGCCGGCCAGACTGACGTTGTCGAAGACCGCAGTCGCCTGGGTGAACCGCACCTCGGAGGTGCTCGCCCCGAACTCCGTACGGCGTAGTGTCAAATCTCCCGGGGACGTGGCGAAGAGCCCGACCTGCACGGTACGGGGCAGCCCAGGGAGACGGGCCACACCTACCTTCGTCCACTGTGTGCCGTCGTTCGACTCGTGACCGGTGATGGTGTCACCGGTGCGGGTCAGGCGCAGCCAGCGCGGCGCGTCGGCCGAGACTCCGCCCGGGCGACCCGCCGTGTCGTGGACGTAGTCGTGCTGCATCCGTACGCCGTGTTTACCGGTGAGCATCAACGCCGCGTACGAGGATCCGGGGGTCGTGCCGTCCTTGATCATAATCCCGGCCTTCGCCCAGGGTACGAGGCCGGAGACGATCTCGTCGTGATCCGGCGGCGGGTAGGTGATGATGCCGGTCATGTCGATCATGCGTACGGTGATGCTGCCGTCCCCGTCCAGCGGCTGGTGCGCGAAATAGAAATGATCGGTCACCACCTGGCCGTTTGGCCCCACCGGATCGCTGGGGCAGGCGATCGCCACGTCGCCCTCGCTACAGGATGACCGGCTGCCGACCGCGGCCAGCAGACCGAGCAGTACGGTGACCAGCACCGCGGCCGTCAGGGCGAGCACCCGATTCCGACTCCGGAAGACGGACCATTCCCGGCGTACGGCCACGCCCAGGGGCACACCGGTGACTTCGTTGGTTTCTGGCATGCCTCCGGTTCTACGGAGCCGCCCATGACACGGCCCGAACGACCGCTGTCATCCCGCTGTTAGGTGCGGCACGGCATCCTGAGGGTCCGGGTGTGGACGGGGGAAAAAACTGATGGACCAACTGCGATGCCTCCCGCGATCGGGCCGGACCATCCGGAGCCGGATCACCGTCCTGTACGCCGTCGTGTTCCTGGTCTCCGGTGCCGGCCTGCTGGCCATCACCAATTTGCTGGCCGGGAGTCAGGTGACCCAGGTCGCGCCGGGTGGGCGCCCACCCGGCGAGCGGGTCGACCTCGCCGCCGCCCGGACGCACATCGAGCAGCTCGAAGCCCAACTCGCCGACCTCCGGGCAACGCAGTCGCGGCAACTCCTGGTGGGCTCGCTGATCGCACTCGCCGTGATGGCGGGAATCTCCATCCTGTTGGGACGGCTCCTCGCCGGTCGGGTGTTGCGACCACTACGGACGATAACCGCCGCGACCCAGCGAATCTCGGCCGAGAACCTGCACCGACGGCTGGCTGTGTCGGGCCCCACCGACGAGATCAAGAACCTCGCCGACACCATCGACGGGCTGCTGGAACGCCTGGAGACGTCGTTCGCCGCCCAGCGCCGGTTCGTCGCCAACGCCTCCCATGAACTACGGACACCGTTGACCACCATGCGGGCGTCGCTGGACGTCGCCCTGGCCAAACCGGAGCCGGTACCACCGCAGACACTCGCGCTGACCGGCCGGCTCCGTACCGAGCTCGACCGGGTCGACGGACTGCTGGAGGGCTTCCTCGTCCTGGCCCGGGCGCAGCACGGCGTGCTGCCCGATCGTGCCCCGGTCCCGCTCGGCGGCCTGCTGTCCGAAGCCGTGACCGCCCGTGCCGCCGACGTCACGGCGAAGGACCTGACCGTCGAGGTCGACATCCGCGATCGCGGGTGGACCCGGGGCAACCCGACCCTGCTGGCTCGGGCGGTAGCCAACGTGGTCGACAATACGATCGTCCACAACCAGGCCGGCGGCTGGCTGCGGGTTCTCACCCGCACCAGGGATGCCTGGGCGCAACTCATCGTCGAAACGGCTGGACCGCCGCTCGACCCGGCGCAGGTCGCTCGGCTCACCGAGCCGTTCCAGCGGCTCGCCGCCGACCGTACCGGCTCCGAAACCGGCTCCGGGCTCGGCCTGTCGATCGTCGCGGCCATCGTCGCCGCGCACCGCGGTCGGCTGGAGTTGCACGCCCGGAGCGAGGGTGGCCTGCGCGTCACCATCTCCGTACCGGCAGAAGCCGCACCTTCGAGCGTGGTGACGTGAGGATCCTGGTAGTCGAGGACGCGTACGCGCTCGCCGAGGTGCTGGTTGAGGGACTACGGGACCAGGGCCTGGCCGTCGACGTCGCCCACGACGGCCTGACCGCCGCTGCCAAGCTCGACCTCAACGCGTACGAGGTGGTGCTCCTCGACCGCGACCTGCCCGGACTCCACGGCGACGTGCTCTGCCGGATGATCACCGAACGGGAGGACCGGGCGATGGTCCTCATGCTGACCGCAGCCGGCTCGCCCGACGACCGGGTCAGCGGCCTCACCCTGGGTGCCGACGACTACCTGGCCAAACCGTTCCACTTTCCCGAGTTGGTCCTGCGGATCCGGGCTCTGGCGCGGCGGCGACCCGCTGCCCGGCCCCGAACCCTGCGGGCGGCGGGCATCGAACTGGACCCGGTACGCCGCACGGTCACCCGGGACGGTTGTCAGCTCAGCCTCTCGGTCAAGGAGTTCGCGCTCCTGGAAGCCCTGCTGCGGGCCAGTCCGGCCTTCCTCAGTGCCGAGGCGCTCCTCGAGCAGGTCTGGGACGAGAACGCCGATCCGTTCACCAACACCGTCACGGTGACCATCGGGCGGCTCCGCCGCAAACTGGGGCCGCCAACGGTCATCACTACGACGCCCGGGGTGGGCTACCGCATCGCGCGTTAGGAAGGGCCCCTTTCTATCGCTTTTTGCATAGGAAGGGGCCCTTCCTAACACCAAAGCGGATGGGTGGACCGGGCGGGCTACCGTGCCGGCGGTGTCCGCCACCATCCACTCACGTCAGCTTGGCCGCAGCGCCGGCCGACTCGTGCTCGTCACCGGCGCAGCCGTGATCGCGCTGGTCGCCACCCTGGCGGCCACGATCCTCACCGTACGACTGCACGCCCGTACACCATTGGACCGTACGAGCGCCGAGGTGGTCGCCGACGCCGTACCCCGGTTGACGTTCCTGCGCCACGCCATCGACCGTGGCGCGGACAAGGAGATGCAGCGACTCTTCCCCGAGGGGTATTTCTTCCTGCACGTGCTCTACGGGCTGTCCTGGGTGGATGTCGGCACCCGTGACCCGGACCTGCGAGACCAGGCGCTCACCGAGTCCCGGCGGGCACTGGCCGCCCTCGACTCCGAGGCTGGGCGGGCACCGTTCTCCCCCAGCCTCGACCCGCCGTACGGCGTCTTCCACGCGGGTTGGAGCAGCTGGCTGCGCGGTGGGGTGGTCCGTCTGGCCGGTGGTCCGGCCACCGCGCCGGCCGAGGCAGCCCGCCTGGCCAGCGACGTCGCCGCGCTCGCCGCTGCCTTCGACCGGCAACTCGCCTCGACCGGCTCGCCGTTCCTGCCCGCCTACCCGGGACAGGCCTGGCCGGTGGACAGCACGGTCGGGATCGCGGCCGTACGACTCGCCGACCACCTGACCGGCGGCACGACGTACACCGAGCTGACCCGCCGCTGGCTGACCGCCGCCGACGCCCGACGTGACCCGGCCACCGGTCTGCTTCCGCACCGGGTCGACCCGGCGGACGGTCAGCCGGTGGAGGGTGCGCGGGCCACCTCGCAGACGATGGCGCTGCGGTTCCTGCGCGAGGTGTATCCGGTCGAGGCCACCCGCGACTGGGCCCGGTTCCGGGAGCTGTTCGCCTCGGACGTGCCCGGTGCTCCCGGGCTCCGCGAGCATCCGCAGGGTGTGGACCTGCCCGGGGACGTGGACTCCGGGCCGCTCATCCTCGGGCTGTCCGCGTCGGCCAGTGCCGTGGCGCTCGGCGACGCGGTGCTCTTCGGTGACCGACGCAGCGCCAACGCGCTCACCGGGCTGGCCGAGACGACCGGTCTGGCCATCGAGTACGACGACCAGCGCCGCTACCTCGGCGGTGTGCTCCCGGTCGGCGACGCCTTCCTCACCTGGTCACTGACGGCCACCGGCTGGATCGTGCCGACCGCCGACACGGTCGCCCCGGCCGGCGGCCCGTCCCCGTGGTGGCGGCTGCCCTGGCTACTGGCCGTCGCGCTACTGCTGCCGCCCTGGTGGTTGCTGCTCTGGTCGACGTACGCGGCTCGCCCGCGTCACCGGGACCAGACGACGTCGGTGTCGTAGCCACCAGATCAGCATCGCCACGGCAGCGAGGAGTAGGCCAGCAAGCCCGGCCAGTGGCCCCACCGCCAGCAAGATGAGCGGTCGGGCTGGAAACGGCGCGGGTTCGGTCGGCGCGCCACCGAACCGACCCGCAGTCAACAGGTTCAGCGGCACGTCCATCGCTACCACCCCGCGGGGCGGATCGAGGAGCGTCTCGACCTGGCCGTCGGTGCCCACCGCGGCAGACATCTGCTCTACTCATGTGGGACATTCGACATGCGCCCGACCTGCCGCAGACGCACCAGATCACGCACGATGATCTGACGATATCCCGTCTTAAGCACCCCAGCCTGCCGTAGTTCACGCAATGCCTTTTCCACGGTCGGTTCCGCTGCACCGCTCAACGTTGCCAACTCCGGCTGAGTCAGCGTGACGCCAAGGGTTCGACCGGCCGGGACCGGTTTTCCGTGGACCATCGACAACTCGGCCATGATCCGAGCAATTCGGACCTTCGCTGGATAAGAGGCGAGATCGATCCTCCGCTGGTTTGCCCAGTGGAAACGGGCCGCCGTAATGCCCGCCAACGCGAGCGTTGCCTCAGGGCGACAGTGCAGAAAGGGATGCCAATCCCGCTTGTGGATGACGTTAACCAGCCCGCTGCCACAGCTGGTAACCGTGGCGGTGCGCGTGGTGCCGCTCAGCGCCGAGACTTCGCCCACAACGTCGCCCGAGACCCTGATTGCCAAGAGCGCTTGGCGGCCGTTCGCCATGTTGACGGTCACCTTCGTCAACACATCGCGCAGCAACACCATGTGGGTGCCTTCCTCACCTTCGCGGAGAATTCGATCTCCCGACTCCACCCTGACGGCCGTACCGATGGCGAGAAGCGCGGCGCGGACAGCCGGAGTCAGGCAGCTGAGCAGGGACCCCGAGATCCACTGCGATGGGTCTCGTGGTTCGTCCTGGTCGTATCGCATGTCAGCACCCCGTTCGCTGGCGGGAGTGCCGACGCTTCACCCGTAGTAGCCGCGTCAACACCTCAGCCATTCTGGCCGATCGGTCAACCCGGCAAAAGGTGTTCAAGCAAGGGGGCGTCGATCAGAGGAGTGCGGTGAGGACCAGCCATGACGTTGCCGAGACGACTGCGGCGAAGGTCCATGGGAGCGCTGACCGCACCCGGCGGTGCTTGCTGTGTGCGATCTGCCCGAGCAGCATCACGAGCTGCCACGCTTCGGTGCTCTCTTGACCAACCGCCGGAATGCTAGGTGGTGACTGATAATCAGGAAAGCCGAATCGGTTTGGTCTTCTTGGCCCGGTTACCACTGGACGGAAGCCGAGCACCAACTGCCGTGCACCGGCGACCGACGAGCTAATGAACACTACGCCGGCAAGGCCCGCCACTATGCCAATCCCGGGCGTACCTGACAGGTCGGATCGACTGGGCAGTGTACTGACGATGAGGCTCACCAGCACCCCGTACATGCCTGCGAGCCTTGCGATCTTGGCATCGGCGTGCTGGATCGAGTCTTGATGTAAGCGAGCAGTCGTCAACGCTCGTTCCACGTCGGTGGGACGAGTCGGGCCCGCGGACTGGGAGGTGCTCATGACTCCAGTGAAGCCACCACGTTTCCGGCCCAACCCGTCGAAGTACGGCTTGACGCAAGGCTGACAGCAGAGCTGCTTCCTGAAACCCGTATTTCGATGGCATTCCCAACGCCACGCATCGCTATAAGTGACATGTCCCCGCAGGCTAGAGAGGCGAGACGGGGCATGAGGAGGATGAGATGGCACCGGCAGCGCAGCCCGACCGGCGGCTGATCATGTTCGTGGACATGGAGAGCTACAGCAGGAACGACGACATGGGACAGTTCCACGCCCAGAGCAACTTCCAGAGGATCATGCGAGACTCTGCAGAGCTTTGCGGACTGGACAGGAACGGCTGGGTAACCCAGGCGAACGGGGACGGCGAGTTTGCGATCTTCCCGCCGGGAACCTCGGAGCCGAGGATCATCGCTGAACTTGTGCCGGCAATGGACCGAGTCCTGCGCGATCACAATCGGCAAGCTGCGGATCACGCACGCATCCGGATGCGCGTCGCCCTCCACCAAGGCCTGGTAACGCCAGCGGAGAACGGCTTTGCTGGCAAGGCGGTCGTTACAGCTGCACGGTTGGTCAACGCAGAACCGGTACGAAAGGCACTGGCTTCTTTTCCCGACGCTGGAGTGGCGCTCATCGTGTCGGCCGCCATCCACCGTGACGTGGTGAGCCAGTCCTACAGCGGAATCCGCCGAGACCGCTTCCGCCGAGTACGTGCAGAGGTGAAGTCCTTTGCAGAGGAGGCATGGGTGTTCGTGCCGGACGAAAACATCAACCACAGCGCCTCGGGTAGCTCGGGCGCTGCTCGCCGTCGCGGAAGACAGACAACGCAGCCGGCAGTGGATCCGTCCGGTGGAAGCAGGTTCAACTTCGGGACCGTCACCAACAACGGGCCCACAGTGTATGGCGACCATGGCCGTGCCTTCGGCGCGTCGGTGTGGGTCGACGACAAGGAGGGAGACCTGTGACATCCCACCTTTCTCCTGACAAAAAGCCATCGCTGGTTGACGCTGGGGCTGACGCGGCGGTAACGATCGTGCCCAATCCGAGCGCGGATGACCCAAAGCGCACCGCGAAAGCAGAGGAATCTGAGCCTGCCCAGGAGGAGGCAGGGGCAGTCGCGAATCTACAAATCGTGCAGGCCCACGAAAAGGACGAAGAGGAAGAGGACCAGTCAGAGGATCCTGTGGAGAGTGCGGGATCCCACCGCTCTGCCGACTTCGTGCAGTCCAATCCGACACTCAGAGCGTGGATGCCCGGGCAAGGTAAGTACTACCGGTTCGACGATGTCCGAAACGAAGGGCCGACCGTCTACGGCGACTATGCGCAAATGGCCGGCAGCATCTTCAACTTCGGCACCGACGATCGCGTGCGATTGAGCGCTGACCCCATCCGCCGCATCAAGCTCAAGGTAGCCACATTTGTCAAGCCCCCTTGCTTCGACGACCTGGCACAACGCTTGCACCGAAGCCCGGTGGCCGGTTTGGCAGGCCCGGTTGGCAGTGGACGCCTGAGTACCGCCTGTGCCGCACTTGCGACTCGGCGAGGCCAGGAGAACATCCGGGAAATCATGCTCCCGGATCCCATCGATCCTCTGCAGCTACGAAACCATCAGGATCTCCTACAAAAGGGACATGGCTATATCATCCGACTCGGCGCCAACACCACTGCCGGACTTATCCGAGCTTTGGAGCGGACTTTCGAGACGCACGAAGCGAGTGCGGTGTTGGTCCGAGATCTAGACAGGCCAAACGACGTACTGCACCACGCCGAGGTGTTTCACAGGTCCAACTTCGATCCGGCGGTGATGTTCCGTCGACATCTTGTCTACCACCTATACGGCCACTGCATCGACGACGACGGCTGCAACAACCGGTGCGGAATCCGCTACGCACGGAAACTCATGAAGAACAGCCTCCTTCGAAGCGGCGTAAAGCTGTTGACTCAACCCCGAGAGTGCGCGCAGCAGGCGGAAACGATCGCAACAAGACTTCCACGGAGCAATGAAGAGCTGGCGGCCCTACTTCCCTCCGGGGAGAAGCGGCGGCGCATTCGTGCACGCACCATCCTGGAGACGCCTGCAGCCGAGGGCGACTATCAGCATCGTCAGCTGCAGCACCGTCGGGCCCTACGGGTGGCATACGCGGTCTTCTCCGGCCATCCGATCGCCCACGTGACAGATGCCGCCGGGCTCTTATTGGAGAAACTAGATGAACTCTTCGCCCATCCCGCCATCTGCCGGCCCGCACTGGTACACAGTCTCCCCGTGCTGCTAGGCAACGAGCTCACCGGCGACTGGGACAAGGAAGAAGCAATAGGACATCCCCGACCAAACGTGGCAACCCGAATGGCTCACGTCGAACCAGACATGGTCCGAGCACTGCTGGAAGTTAGCTGGAATGAATTCGACAATAGTCGACCGGCACTTATCGGCTGGGTAGACGCGCTGGCCACTCACCCCGCAGAGGATTTCAAGAACTGCGCAGCGGTCGCTGCTGCCGGATTTGCCTGTCACGACTTTGACCAGGTCTACGACAGCATGATCAGCAAGTGGGCCAAAGATCGGAAGCCGCCCCTCCGCCAAGCCGCTGCCGCCGCCCTGGTGGCCGCAATAAATCTTGCCGAATCGGCAACGCGCGGCACATCGGCGAGCGACCGGATCAGCAGACAAGTAAATAGAAAAATCTCTCTACTCGCCCAGTCTAATGCGGCGTTCGAGCGCGACACGGCCGCCAAGACATGGTCTATGGGCTTCCGACCACCGCATCACAGCCAGTTGCTGCGCGATCTTACGTATGTCGCTCGCAATGCCAACGGTTATCTTGGTCACGAGGTCGCGGAGGCGGTCGCTCGGCTAACCGGAGATGTAGGCCATGCCCCAATGTTGGTTCTTCTTAACAGGTGGGCGCAAAGCGGGGACCCAACCCTCGCGGCTGCAGCTGGCCGATCGTTCCGCCTGCTGATCGCGTCAGAGCTTCCCTCCCCGGGCCGATTTCCGTTGCTCTCAATGGCCGGCACGTCTCCTCAGGCTCTGGAAGACACGGCGGTTCTCTGGCGCCTCGTTCTCTTGGATCCGGACCTCGCCGAGAGCGGTTGGCGTCAACTGGGCCATTGGCTGCGATCCTTCCGGACGTACCCACCAACTGCGGAGGCCTTCCGCGCCCTGCTCCGGAGGCTCGTGCTCGACCCGAGCGTGCAACCACGATTCACCTACTGGCTATCGCGAGCCGGTGCCCTATCCCCATCCGCTTCGGCCGCTTAAGTCCGGAGGTATCGATGACCTCGCCCACCGCTACCGCAACCACGAATGCCCTCGTCCGTTGCTGGCGAGGCCTGAGATCCTGGCTCAGGAACCTCTGGTCCGCCGCACTCCGCCTCTTGGCTGGTCCACCATCGCCGATTCGACGAGCCGCCCCAGAGAGGATCAGCCAACGACATCGCTTATCCCAGCCCATCATCGTGCCAGCACGAGGGTTCGTCTTTACGTTCGAAATCCACGTGCTGCTGACCTGGCAAGCAGAAGAGGTACGTGAGGACGTGCTGGGCGCCTGGGCATTGCAGTTTGCCGACATCGCAAGGAGGGATATCGAGAGGCAGGCCGCTGAGCTGTCACGGCATTTCCACCCGCAACAGGCCGGTGAACTCGAGCACCGCCTCAACCGGGAACTGTCGCGTACTCACCGTACATACGAACGGCGGGGTCTCGTGCTCCGCTGCCAGCCCGAGGTCCGGGTCCGCCTCGATACGGAGGTACGCGAGCAACTCCGAGCAATCCACCTGCAACGAATCCAAGAGGAGGGGGAGCATGAGTTGCTCCTACGACGAGCACAGCGGACCGACCAACTGACCCAACGGTGGATCGCGGTAATAGACCGGCTTCGCCGTAGCCCTCTTGCGCATGCCGCAGCTCACCTGACCGACGAGCATCTGGCCAGCGTTATTGAGCAATACGTGGTGGCCGAAGACAAGTCGAATATCGACCTTCTCGCTTCCCGTCTCGATGAAATACTCCGGCACAGCGGGCGGATTGGGCAGCCACTGGAAACGCATGAGGCTGACGAGGTCATCAAGCTGCTTAACGATGCGTTGGTCAACGTACCCGACCTGTTGTCAGCCACCTACCGCTCAACCCCAAACGGCGCCAAGGCGCAGTGACCCCCAGCCGGGCGCGGCCGGTAACTTCAGTGACAAGCCCCTCCTTCTTGTTGATCCGCCCGCTGATACCGCACCGTTCCTTCGTCGATCATGTTCGCGACAGTCCAACCTTCGAACGCTTGTGTAAGACGAACCCGAGCTCCACCCCAGACGTAGCCCGCTCCGGTCGCGAGCCAACACCGGCCAGCGGGCGGATAAGTCCTCACCGTTCTGTCCTGGGATACGGGCGTACGGTTGCCGACCCGGGCCCGGCTGGGGGACAGTACCGATAGATCAGCGGTGCCATCGACGCCGCCGCTTCCACTGGTCACGTCCAAGGAGGCAGCGATGGCGTTACGCCTTGCCGAAGGCACGAGCTGGGCAGAGACCCTCGCCCGTGCGGTCGCCGCGACACCCGAAGCATTCGACCGGGAACCGGCCGAGGGACCGGCACACCCGACCACCCTGCGCAACCTGGTGCAGGGTGCCTGGCAGTCGGTCGGCATGCCGACACCGGTGCGTACCCCGGTGGACGGCACCATTCTGGTCAACCTGCCCCGAGTCGACGCCGGCTCGGCGCTGGCCGCCGTACGGTTCGCCGCCGCCGAGCACCGCGACTGGGCGGCCACCCCGCTGGCCGAACGGAAGTCCCGGGTGGTCGGGGCGCTCGACGACCTGTCGGCCCACCGGGACCTGCTGGCCCTGCTGCTGGTCTGGGAGATCGGCAAGCCGTGGCGGCTGGCCTGCGCCGACGTCGACCGGGCACTGGACGGGGTGCGCTGGTATGTCGAGGAGATCGACCGGATGCTCGCCGACGGCCGGGAGCCGCTGCCCGGCCCGGTCAGCAACATCGCCAGCTGGAACTACCCGATGAGCGTGCTGGTCCACGCCGAGCTGGTGCAGATCCTGGCCGGCAACGCGGTGATCGCCAAGACCCCGTCCCAGGGCGGGGCGGTCTGCCTCACCGTGGCACACGCGCTGATGCGGCGCGCCGGGCTGCCCGCCACACTGCTCTCCGGCAGCGGGGAGGAACTCTCCGAGGTGCTGGTCCGGGCCCCCGAGATCGGCGCGGTCGCCTTCGTCGGCGGCCGGTCCAACGGCGGCAAGGTCGCCGCCGCCCTGCTCGACTCGGACAAGCGTCACTTCATCGAGCAGGAAGGGCTCAACGCCTGGGGCATCTGGGACTTCTCTCAGTGGGACTCCCTCGCCGCCCACCTCAAGAAGGGCTTCGAGTACGGCAAGCAGCGCTGCACCGCGTACCCGAGGTTCGTCGTACAGCGGGATCTGGTCGACCAGTTCCTCGACATGTACCTGCCGGTGGTCCGCTCGGTACGCTTCGGCCACCCGCTCGCTGTCGGTGGCGACTGGACCGCCGGTGACCCGCTGCCGGAGCTCGACTTCGGACCGCTGATCAGCGCCGCCAAGGCCAACGAGCTACGCCGCAAGGTCGAGGAGGCGGTACGCGGTGGCGCGGTCCCGCTGCACCGGGGCCGGCTCGACGGGGCGCCGTTCCTCGACGGACAGGACACCTCGGCGTACGTGGCCCCGTCGGTGCTGCTGGCCCCACCCGGCCGGTCCCGACTGATGCACGCCGAGCCGTTCGGCCCGGTCGACACGATCGTGGTGGTGGACACGAAGGACGAACTGCTGGCCGCGATGAACGCCTCCAACGGCGCGCTGGTGGCCAGTCTCGCCTGTGACGACGAGGAGTTGGCGGCGAAGTTGGCCGTCGACCTCCAGGCGTTCAAGGTGGGCATCAACAAGCCTCGCTCCCGGGGCGACCGGGAGGAGCCGTTCGGCGGTCGGGGCGCGTCCTGGAAGGGCGCGTTCGTCGGTGGTGACCTGCTGGTCCACGCGGTCACTGTGAGTGGGCCCGATGGTCGGCTCTTCGGCAACTTCCCCGACTACCACAGCTACCCGGCGACCTGATCCGCCCGTCACCTTCAACCGATCCGCCCGTCGGCTGCAATCACCGGTCGACTTGGACCGACTCCGGTGGTCCGGCCCCGAACCAGGACCGGACCACCGGAGTCTCCCCCCTGCTACACCTCGACGGCGGCAGGTGCCTGTGCCGGATCAGCCTGCTCCCGGTGGCCGATGCCGTCCCCGACGCCGGCCGCGCCGTCGGCCAGCGCCACAGTCACGGTGAGTAAACTGCCGTCTCGCTCGATCTGTCGCGGGCCGGCCAGCCGGTGCAGCGTCCGCAGCATGGCGATGTTGTCGGCCTGGGTGTGTGCCACGAGCACGGCGTACCCGGCCCGGTCGGCGTGCACGGTCAACCGGCGCAGCAACGCGCCGCCGAGCCCTCGGCGCTGCCAGGCGTCCGTCACCAGCAGCGCCAATTCCGCCATCGCCCCCTCGGCCACCAGGTTGGCCAGCGCCACCACCCGCTCCGGCTCCCCCGCTGTTCCGGCCGACACTGTTCCGGCCGACACGGCGACCAGGCTCAGCCCGTACGCCGGTTCGAGCAGTCGACGTAGCTGCGCGTCGGTGGGTCGGGCCCCGCCGGTGAGATAGCGCCGGTACCGGCTGGCTGGCGAGCACCGCTCATGCATCTCGCGTACGGCCGGCAGGTCGTCGACGGTGGCCGGCCGTACGGTCAGCTCCGCCCCGTCGGGCAGGACCAGGGTGACCCGGTCGGCGGCTCCGCGTACCACCGTCGCCGCCAGGTCCACCAGTGCCTGGGCCCGGGCGAACTCGGCCGGGGTGAAGCTCGGCGCGTCACGCCGTACCTCGAAGCAGCCACCCGCTGGATCGGCCAGCCACATCGCCTCGCCATCGACGCGGCCGGACCGCCCGATCCCCGGGGCGCTCGTCGAAACCGGCTCCGGGGCCGACTCCGGGGTCGACGTCGGGACCGGCTCTGGTCGCCAGGTCACCACGCGGGCCGCCAGCAGGCTGCGCAAGAGTTCTCCCAGGGTGTCCGGGTCCCGGACCAGTCGGTTGGCCAGGCCCAACACCCGGGTCGGCTGGTCGACGAGTCCTCGGGCCTCGCTGCGGGCCACCCAGCAGTCCCGGCCCCGGCCGCGTTCGACCGCCGCCACCAGATCCTGCTCGGTCAGGGTGTTCGGCGCGTCGACCAGGAAGTCGTCCACCGCGCCGCTCTCGGTGGTGTGCACCTGCATGGTCAGGATGTTCACGCCACGCAGGGCGAGACTCGCGGTAAGTACAGAAAGGTAGCCGGGTCGGTCGTCCACGGTCGCCCTGATCCGCCACAACGTCATGACGGCTCCTTCCACGTGTCGGGGTCGAACCTGTCGGAGAGGGCGGTCGCCGCCGCCTCGGGTGTCGCACTGACCAGGTCGATCCGGTCACCGAGGATCACCGCGGCGGCGCGTACCAGTTGCGCCACCCGGTCGACCTCGGTCAGGTGGAAGCCGGCCGCCGGCAACTCCGGGCTGTCCACCCTGGTCACCAGTAGCACCATCCCGGCCCGACCGAACGGCACGGCGGCGTAGTGGGTGCCGGCCGGGCCGTCCATCGCCCGGGGACGTAGCGGGGTCACCTCCGGCAGGTGCGGGGGGACCGGCATCTGCCAGCTCGCGTACACCACGGTCGGTTCCCCGCCACCGGTCGACCTGCTGCGGGCCGCCCAGTCGGTCGGGACCACCACCGCCGCCGCCCAGTCGGCCGCCAACAACCCGGGTACGGCATCCACCAGGGTCGCCAGTCCCTCGTTGGCGTTGCCCGCCACCTGGGCGAGCAGTTCCGCGTCCTGGCCGCCGCTGGATGGGGCGCCGATCGCCCGCCACACGCCGTCGACCCGTACTCCGGGGATGGCGGCGAGCCCGGCGAGCAGGCGCTCCACCCGGGCCATGCCGGGCCACACGACGGTGAAGTCGTCGATCGCTCGGCCGCCCAGTCGTTCCAGCACCACCACCTGGACGATGTCCGCTCCGGCGACCCCCAGTGTGCGGGCCACCTGGCCGAGCGAGCCCGGGCGGTCCGGCATCGTCACCCGTACCCTCAGCAACATCTCTGCCCCTCTGGTCGACGGACCGGCGCGCTTACGCCGGTGAGCCTGGGAACAGGCTGCCCGTTGACCATTTCGCCCCTGTTGCCGCAGCATGTCCCAACTGCAAAAACTCACCCTTGACGCGGCGGCATCCTCCGCCCCGTGCACGGGCGGGTGGGGGGTGGGTCAGGCGGATTCGCGGGGAACCAGGTGGGTGTCGAGCAGTACGTAGGGTGGCTGCTCCTCCTCGCCCCGGATCCGGGCCACCAGCAACCGGGCCATCTGCCGGCCCATCTCCTCCACCGGCTGGAACACGGTGGTCAGTGGCGGCTCGGCCTGCCGGGCGATCGGGGCGTCGTCGAAGCCGACCACGGCCACGTCGTCGGGCACCCGCCGCCCCGCCTCCCGTAGTGCCCGCAGCGCGCCGAAGGCCATCAGGTCACTGGCGGCGAAGACCGCGTCGAGGTCCGGGCAGCGGGTCAGCAGGTCCCGCATCGCCGCCGTACCGCTGCCCTCGCTGAAGTCGCCGTACGCGATCAAATCGTCGGTGACCGTACGACCGCTGGTCGTGACCGCCTCCTGGTAGCCGGTCAGTCGGGCCAGCCCGGCCCCCATGTCCTGCGGGCCGGCGATGGTGCCCACCCGGGTATGCCCCCGCTCGAAGAGGTATTCCACCGCCTGCCGGGCACCCCCGGTGTTGTCCACGTCCACGAAGTGCGCCAACTGGGCCCCCGGCTGGAGCATCCGGGCCGGCCGACCGCCCAGCACGGTGGGCAGGCCCCGTTCGGCGAGCAGAGTCGGCAGCGGATCGGCGTCGTGCAGCGACAGCAGCAGCACCCCGTCGATGTGCTGGCTGGTCAGGTGGTGTTCGACCCGCTCCCGTTCGGCCGGTGACTGGGCCATGGCCAGCCACAGCTGCATCGGCGTCTCCAGCAGCCCGGAGCTGATGCCGCGCACGATGCCGGCGAAGAACGGCTCGGTGAAGACCCGGTCCCCCGACTCGGAGACCACCAACGCCACCGAGTCCGTACGCTGGGTGACCAACGCTCGGGCCGCCCGGTTCGGCACGTAGCCCAACTCCTCGATGGCCTGCTGAACGGCGGCCCGGGCCTCCGGGCTCACCTGCGGCGAGCCGTTGACGACGCGGGACACCGTGCCCCGGCCGACTCCGGCACGAGCGGCGACCGCATCGAGGGTGGGACGCCCGAGCGAGCGGGTGCGCTGGGTTGTCATCGGTTGCTCCTCCGACGTCCGGCAGCCGGCGCCAACCCAAGGCTCGGGTCGACACCGGCTGCCCTGCTTGCTGACCGGCTTCGCCCTATTGTGCGGCCAGGCTGTTACGCCGGATCACCTCGGCGTACCATTTTGCGCTTGATTTCGGGGTACGCAGCTGGGTGTCGTAGTCGACGTGCACCATGCCGAACCGCTTCGTGTAGCCCCAGGCCCATTCGAAGTTGTCCAGCAACGACCACGCGAAGTAGCCGCGCAGCGGCACCCCGGAGGCGACCGCCTGGTGGCAGGCGCGCAGGTGGGCGTCGAAGTAGCCCAGCCGGTCGGTGTCGTCGTACCCGCCGTCGGGGGTGCGCTCGTCGACGAAGGCGGACCCGTTCTCGGTGACGTAGAGCGGCAGATCGGTGTACTCCCGGCGGATCCGCTGGAGGATCTCCAGCAGGCCCGACGCGTCGATCTCCCAGCCCATGTCGGTGACCGGGCGCCCGGCGGCACCGAACCGGACCCATTCGCTCCCCGGCCAGCAGGACGGCTTGCGGTACGCCTCGACCGGCGCGCCGTCGGCGGGGTCCGCCCCGGCCACCACGTACCGGTTGTAGTAGTTGACGCCGAGCAGGGACAGCGGCGTGGAGATGATCTCCAGGTCGCCGTCTTCGACGTGCCCGAAGTCGGTGACCCCGCGCAGGTCGTCCAGTACGTCGGCCGGATATTCGCCGCGCAGGATCGGGTCCAGGAAGATCCGGTTGGCGAGGCCGTCGATGCGGCGTACGGCGTCGAGGTCGGCCTCGGTGGTCGCGCCGCGCTGCGGCGAGACCGGGTAGAGGTTGACGGTGACGCCGAAGTTGTTGTCCGGCTGGGCGGCACGCATCGCCCGTACGGCCAGCCCGTGACCGAGCATCAGGTGGTGGGCGGCCCGGATGGCGTTTCCACCGTCCTCCCGCCCCGGGGCGTGGCCGCCGGAACCGTAGCCGAGGAAGGCCGAGCACCAGGGCTCGTTGAGCGTGGTCCAGTAGCGCACCCGGTCCCCGAGGGCGGCATGGGTCAGCTCGGCGTACTCGGCGAACCGGGCGGCGGTGTCCCGGACCACCCAGCCCCCGGCGTCCTCCAGGGCCTGGGGCAGGTCCCAGTGGTAGAGGGTCACCCACGGCTCGATGCCGTGGTCGAGCAGTTCGTCGACCAGCCGACGGTAGAAGTCCAGTCCGGCCTGGTTCGCCGGGCCGGTGCCGCCGGGCTGCACCCGGGGCCAGGCCACCGAGAACCGGTACGACTTGAGCCCCAGTTCGGCCATCAGTTTCACGTCGTCGGCGTACCGGTGGTAGTGGTCGCAGGCGACGTCCCCGGTGTGGCCCTCCTTCACCCGGCCCGGGGTGTGGCTGAAGGTGTCCCAGATCGACGGAAGCCGGCCGCCCTCGTCGGCTGCTCCCTCGATCTGGTAGGCCGCGGTGGCCGCCCCCCAGAGGAAGTCGTTCGGGAAGACGAGGCGGTCGGCGGGGGCGGTGCCGGCCGGGTCGACGGGTGGAAGCTGCTGCGGGGTCACAAGGTCGGTCACGATTTGATGGAACCTTCCATGATGCCGCCGATGATCTGGCGACCGAAGACGATGAAGACGAGGAGCAGCGGCACGATCGCCAGCGCCGTACCAGTGAAGACCTGGGCATAGTCGGTGGTGTAGTTGCCGGTCGAGAGGATCTTGAGCGACACCTGCACGGTCGGGGTGTTGCTGTCCAGCACGATGTACGGCCACAGGAACTCGTTCCAGGTCTCCATGAAGGTCAGCAGACCCAGCACACCGGCGGCGGGACGCAGCACCGGTAGCACGATGTTCCAGTAGATCCGCCAGGTGGAGCAGCCGTCCACCCGGGCTGCCTCGATCAGCTCGTCGCTGATCGCCGACTGGGCGTACTGCCGGATCAGGAAGACCCCGAACCCCTTGACCAGGAACGGGACGATCACCGCCTGGAGAGTGCCGATCCAGCCTAGTTCGATCATGACCATGTAGAGCGGGATCAGACCGAGCTGGGTGGGCACCATCATCGTCAGGACGATGACCAACAGCAGCGCGTTGGCGCCCCGGAACCGCAGCTTGGCGAAGGCGAACCCGGCCAGGGTGGAGAAGAACACCACCGAGATGGTCACGATGGTGGAGACGAACAGCGAGTTGACCAGCCCAATGAGGAACGATGCCTGCTCGTTGGCGAGCAGCCGGGACGTGTTCTCCAGGAAGTTGCCGCCCGGGACGAGCGGCGGCGGGATGTCGTAGATCGCGCTGTTGTCTCGTGAGGCGACGATGAACGACCAGATGATCGGGAAGATCGACAGCAGGCAGGCAACGACCAGCGCCAGGTAGGTCAGCGGGCTCGCCTCCCACAGCCGCCCCGAGCTCCGACGGAACCGATCGGCGCCGCGACGGAACCAACCGGCGCGTCCGGGCGGGCGCCCACCGGCCTGGGACGAGGGTGGCGGCGGTGGCGTGGCCGGAGTTGACTTGGCGGTCACTGTGGTCACTTCGTCGACCCCCTCAGCGAGCGGCGTACCGCCAGGAAGTTGCCGAGCGCGAAGAGGATGATCACTAGGAACAGCGTCCACGACATCGCCGAGCCGTAGCCGTAGTCGTAGTTGCTGTCGAAGGTGCGCTCGTAGATGTACATGGCGATGGTCTGGAACTCGTTCAACGCCCCGCCCTGGATGCGTCCGTAGCCGAACAGCAGTGGCTCGGTGAAGAGCTGCATGCCGCCGATGGTGGAGATGATGGCGGTGAAGACGATCGTCGGTTGGATCAGCGGTACGGTCAGCCGCCAGAACTGGCGGCTGGGTGAGGCCCCGTCCAGTGACGCGGACTCGTAGATGTCCTTGGGGATCGCCTGCATCGCGCCGAGGTAGATCAGCGAGTTGTAGCCGATCCACCGCCAGTCGACCATGATCGAGATGGCGGTCCAGGCCGCCGGCCGGCTGTTACGCCACTCGATCGGGTCCAGCCCGGCGACGTCCAACAGCCAGGTGAGCAGGCCGAACCGGTCGGCGAAGATGAAGCCGAAGACGATGCCGACGGCCGCCACCGAGGTGATGTTGGGCAGCAGGATGCCCATCCGGAACGCCGTACGGAAGCGCAGCTTCTTGTTCAACCAGTTGGCCAGCAGCAGGGCGAGAATCAGCTGTGGCACGGTCGCCACGACGAAGATGCCGAAGGTGTTGAAGAGCGCGTTCCAGAACCGGTCGTCGGTGAGCATCTCCGAGTAGTTGGCCAACCCGACGAAACCGTTGTCCCCACCGGTCAGTGACCAGTCCCGGAACGACACGTACGCCGTGTAGATCAACGGAAAGAGACCGAAGAGGCCGAACAGGACGAAGAACGGCGCGATGTAGAAGTAGGGCGATGCCTTGGTGTCGAACTGGCCGAAGCGACCGACCCGGCGGGCGGTACGCCGGGGACGCTCCGGCTGCGCGGGCGGCGCGGTGGCGCGGGGTGGAGACTCCGCAGTACGGACGGGGTCGGGCATGGGAACGTTCCTTCCGTGAACGCTCTCGCGGGCGGCAGTCACGTGGGCTGGGCGGGCCGGTGGCGCCCGTACCGACACGGGTACGGGCGCCACCAGACGATGCCTAGCCCTCGGCCAGCTTTCGGCCGTCCTGGACCGCCTTCTGCCAGGCGGCGTCAGCGGGCGACCGGCCCTGCTCGGCGGCCTGCATCTGCGGCTCGAAGATGTTCTCCCACAGCTGCTGGTGCTTCGGGCCGAGGTAGATCGGCTTGAGCTGCTTCACGCTGCTGCCGAAGATGGTCCCGGTCGGCGCGTTGCTGAAGTACGCGTTGGTCGAGTCCTTGAACTGCGGGTCGTCCAGCGCCGGCACGCTGGAGGGCATGTTGCCCTTCTCCTTGAAGGCCGACAGGCTGCCGTCCTTGCCGGTGAGATACTTCAGCAGCTCGAAGGCCTGCTTCTTCTTGGTGCTCTGCTCCGGGATCGCCAGATAGGAGCCACCCCAGTTGCCGCTGCCACCCGGGATCGCGGCCACGTCCCACTTGCCCTTGGCTTCCTCACCGGCCCGCTCGGCGATGACACCGGTCATCCAGGCCGGGCAGGGCACGGTGGCGAAGGAGCTCTTCTTGAACGACGCGTCCCAGTCCGGCTGCCAGCGGGTGAGCTTGCTGGTGAGGCCGTCGGCACTGAGCTTGAGCCCGTAGTCCCAGGCCGTCTTGACCACCGGGTTGGTGTCGCCGATGAACTTGTTGCTGGTGTCGTAGAACCACGTGTCGGAGTTCTGCATGATGTACGGCTGCATGATGCTGGTCGCACTGTCGATCCAGGCCGCGCCCGGGTTCTTCGCCTTGAACTCCGCACCCTTGGCCGCGTACGCCTCCCAGGTCGGCCAGAGCTTGCTGACCTCGTCCCGGTTGGTGGGGAAGCCGGCCTTGACAAACAGGTCCGAGCGGTAGCACATGGCCAGGCCGCCGACGTCGGTGCCGAGGCCGACGAGCTTCTTCTTGTCGGCGGTGAATCCGTTCGACCACTTGTACGGCAGGAAGCTGCTCTCCAGCTCGGCCGCACCGAGGTCGAGCAGGTTGGCGAAGTTCTTGTGGTCCTGGAGGTAGCCCTGTAGCGGCCCCTCCTCCAGCATCACCACGTCGCCCGCGCCCTTGCCGGTGGCCAGCCACTGGACGAGCTTGGGCTGGAAGTCCTTGAGCTGGCCCATGTTCTGGGCGTCGACCTTGATGTCGGGGTTCTTGGCCTGGAAGTCGGCGACCGCCTGGTCGAAGCCGGGCGAGCCGAAGTACTGCAGGACCACGGTCACCTGGCCGTCCGCGCTGTCACCGCCTCCGCTGTCCTTGCTGCATGCCGCGGTGCCCAGAGCCATGCTCGTGGCAAGAGCGACCACGGCGATACCGCGCACGCCGCGCCTGGTAACGCTCATCCTGACCCCTCTCAGGTGTCGTGGTGGGTGGGTGTGGTTGGTGCAACCCATTGGCGCCACACCGCTTCGCTGGGCATCCATGACTCACCACCACAGACCAGCCGGGAGCGCTCCCATGAAGGGTGCACGGGACGCCGCAGAGGTGTCAATGCGTCGTTGGGAGCGTTCCCATTTCGTTACCGGCCGGAAATCGGCAGGATCGCTTCAGGTGGCAGGGGCGACTCAAAAGCCGGAGGCCGACTGGTGCCGCTCAGGTCAGTCGGCGGGCCAGCGTCGTCGCTCGGCCAGCGTCGAAGGCGGCCGGATCGAACTCCCGACCGTCGATCCAGCCGCGCATCAGGCCGTGATCGGGATGGGTCGGATCGGCGATTGCGGTCAGGAAGACCCGGTAACCGAAGGGGCCGCCGACCTCCTCTGGCGGGCAGGCCTGAGCCCCGTCGATGCAGACCGGGTAACGCTCATCGGGATCGGCACCGAAAACGTCCTCGACGACGAGCCCGTGCTCCCACCAGTCACCGAAGTCATAGGTGTAGCGGAACCGACTGCCCTTGCCCACCACCGCGTCCAACCGGGCGTCCAACTCGTCGCGCAGAGCAGACTCACCGTCCGGATCCGGCTCGCCATACTGCAACCCGTCGATGTCGAAACAGTGCAGATGGCAGTCCCGCCACCCCATCACGTGCTGGATCACCCGGTGTACCCGGTCCAGGGTGTAACCGCCGGGCACCAGCACCCGCCGCCACACGGCCGGCGTGACATCGGTCAGGGACACCTTCAGCTGGAAGATCTGACGCGGCATGGTCTCCCATCCTTCGGGCTAAGCTTCCCGCATGATCTGCCGCGCGTGCCGAGACAGGCGGCACGACGACTGCCGGGGCCACAACTGGTGCGACTGCCAGCACCGTACCCCCGTACCGACCCCTCCGGTCACTGGTCCGGCCAGCGAATGACCGGAAATATCCCGATCGGCCAACTTATGCCCGATCCAGCAGGTCCGCTCGGCGAGACCGACCTGATCAACCGGTACGGCCGTACCGCACACCCGCACCTGCGGATCAACTTCGTGTCGAGCCTCGACGGCGCGGTGACCATCGACGGCTACTCCGCCGGCCTCTCCAGCGAGCCCGACAAGCGAGTCTTCGGAATCCTGCGGATGGTCTGCGACGCCCTGCTGGTCGGTGCCGGCACCCTGCGCATCGAGGGCTATCGGGCGTTGCGCCTCGATCCGCGCCGCCGTGCCTGGCGGCAGACGCACGGGCTGCCCGAATATCCCACGCTGGTGGTGGTCTCCGGTTCCCTGGACCTCGACCCCACCCTCGCCGCCTTCACCGACGCCCCGGTCCGCCCCCTGGTGCTCACCTGCGCATCCGCCACCGCACCGCCCGGCCTCTCCGACGTCGCCGACCTGGTCCGCTGCGGTACGGACCGGGTCGACCTCGCCGCCGGACTGGCCGAGATGCATCGACGCGGACTCCACCAGGTGCTCTGTGAGGGCGGCCCGCTGCTCTTCGGCTCGCTCACCGCCGCCGACCTGGTCGACGAGGTCTGCCTGACCGTGGCTCCGATCCTGGCCGGGCCGGGGGCCGGCCGGATCACCGCCGGGCCGCTCAGCCCACCGCGCGACTTGACCCTCCGGCACGCCCTGGCCACCCCGGACGGCACCCTGCTACTGCGCTACGCCCGCCCCTGACCCCGCCACCGGTGTGTCCGCCGCACCTCGCACCGCCCCGGGTTCGACCGCCAGCCGACCCGACTGCACCACCTTGGGATCGACCACCATCCGGGTAGCCTGCACCACCTCGGTAGCGACCGCCAGTCTGGCAGCCTGCGCGTCGAGGTAGCGCTGCTCAGGGAGGCTGGTCGTACGCTGGGCCGCCCGCCGGTAGGCGTCCCGGGCCGCCACCAACTCCCCCACCATCTCCAGCAGGTGGGCCCGGACCGCGTCGAGGCGATGCTGCCCGGCCAATCCGCCGTCGGCGTCCAGCGTCGCCAACAGGTCGAGCCCGGCCTGTGGGCCATGCACCATGGCCACCGCCACCGCACAGTTGAGCCGCACCGTGGGACTGGGCGAGATTCGCTCCAGCAGCCGGTACAGGGCCAGGATCTGTCGCCAGTCGGTCTCCGCCGGGTGACGCGCGTCGGCATGCACCGCCGCGATCGCCGCCTGCAACTGGTACGGCCCGACCGGCGACCGGGCCAGCGTCCCGGTGATGAGGGCGCGGGCCTCCTCGATGGACGCGGTGTTCCACCGGCTCCGGTCCTGCTCGGCGAGCGGAACCAGGCTGCCGTCCGGTCGGGTCCGGGCCGGGCTGCGCGCCTCGGTGAAGAGCATCAGGGCCAGCAGCCCGGCCACCTCACCGTCGTCGGGCAGCAACCGATGCACCGCCCGGGTCAGCCGGATCGCCTCGGCGGACAGCTCGACCCGTTCCAGCCGGGACCCGGACGTGGCCGTGTATCCCTCGTTGAAGATCAGATAGAGCACGTGCAGCACCACGCGCAGCCGATCGTCCCACTCAGCCGGCTCGGGCATCCGCAGCGGCAGATCGGATGTGCGGATCCGCTGCTTGGCCCGGCTGATCCGCTGAGCCATGGTGGCCTCCGGCACGAGAAACGCGGCGGCGATCTGCGCCGTGGTCAACCCGCCGACCGCCCGCAGCGTCAAGGCGATCTGCGAGGCCGGGGAGAGCGCCGGGTGGCAACAGAGGAAGAGCAGGACCAGCGAGTCGTCCCGGTCCGCCGGATGATCGACGTCCGGACCTGCGGCAACGAATTCGTCGGGCGGCATCCGCGCGGCGGCCGTCTCCTCCCGGCGGCGCCGGGCCGCCACTGCCCGCCACTGGTCGGTCAATCGGCGGGTGGCGACCGTGATCAGCCAGCCCCGGGGATTGTCCGGCACCCCCTCGGTCGGCCAGCCGAGAGCGGCGGCGAGCAGGGCCTCCTGGACCGCGTCCTCGCACTCCTCGAACTGCCCGTGCCGCCGGACGAGCACGCCGAGGACCTGGGGCGCGAGTTCGCGCAGCAGGCCCTCGACGTGACCGTCGGTCCTCACATCTCCGACCCGGATTGGCCCATCAGCGGCCGCAACTCCACCCCGGCGTACCGGGCATCCGGCCAGCGCGAAGCGATCTCGGCCGCCCGCTGCGGGCTCTCGAACTCCAGCAGACAGAAGCCGGCCAACTGCTCCTTGGCCTCGACGAACGGCCCGTCGGTCAGCACCGGCACGCCGTCGCGGGGCCGGAACGTACGGGCCTGGGACGGGTCGGTCAGCGCCTCCCCGCTGATCCACTCGCCGGCCTCGGTGAGTTCCTTCATGATCGCCTCGGCCTCGGCCATCGCCCCGAGACGCTCCGCCTCGGGCAGGGCGTTCCAGGAATCCCGGTTCTGATAGATCAGCAGCAGGTACTTCACTCGTTGCTCCTCATGACGACAACGCCCACGATGGGCGCCTTTCGCAGTCAGGTCGGAGCCGGGACCGGTTTCTCGACATCCGACCCGAAAAAAGTTGGTTGGCCCTGTCGAGACGGCCCGGTCCGCTCCGACCTGTCCATGTGGTGCCGGACCAGGCACCGCGCAAACGGATCATCGGAAGGAACCCAATGTACGACCCGACCGGGCCGGAACCTGGCCCCCGTGCCGGGCACCGGGAGTGGATCGGGCTGGCCGTACTGGCCCTGCCCACCCTGCTGGTGTCCCTTGACATGAGCGTGCTGTTCCTGGCGCTGCCGCAGCTGAGCGAGGAGTTGGGGGCCGGTGGCAACCAGCAACTGTGGATCCTGGACATCTACGGCTTCCTGGTCGCCGGGTTCCTGGTCACCATGGGCACGCTCGGTGACCGGATCGGCCGACGCCGGCTGCTGCTGATCGGGGCGAGCGCCTTCGCCGCCGCCTCGCTGCTGGCCGCGTACGCCCCCAGCACGGAGCTGCTGATCGCGGCGCGGGCCCTGCTGGGCATCGCCGGTGCGACGTTGATGCCGTCGACGCTGGCCCTGATCCGGAACATGTTCCACGACGACCGGCAGCGCTCGGTGGCCATCGCGGTCTGGATGAGCTGCTTCATGGTCGGCAACACGATCGGGCCACTGATCGGTGGCGTGCTGCTGGAGTGGTTCTGGTGGGGCTCGGTCTTCCTGCTCGGCGTACCGGTGATGGTGTTGCTGGTGCTGACCGCGCCCGCCCTGCTGCCCGAACACCGCGACCCCGATCCCGGCCGGCTGGACCTGACCAGTGTGGCGCTGTCGCTGGGCGCGATCCTGCCGGTGATCTACGGCCTGAAGGAGCTGGCCAAGGAGGGCTGGCAGACCGGGCCGGCGGCGGCCGTCGTGATCGGCGTGGCGCTGGGGGTGCTGTTCGTACGCCGACAGCACCGGTTGCCCCACCCGCTGCTGGACCTGCGGCTCTTCACCGACCGGACGTTCCGCGCCGCGCTGGGCATCAACTTCCTCGGCGCGGTGCTGATGTCGGGCACCTTCCTGTTCATCCCGCTCTACCTGCAGTTGGTCGAGGGACTGCCCCCGTTGCAGGCGGGACTGTGGATGATCCCGCAGTCGTTGGCGATGATCGCCAGCACCCAGCTGACCCCGTACCTCGCGGGGCGGTTCCGTCCGGCGTACGTGATGGCGGGTGCGCTGGTGGTCGCCGCCGTCGGTGGCCTGCTGCTCAGCCAGGTCGGACCGGTCGGTGGCCGGACGCTGCTGGTGGTCGGTTTCCTGCTGGCGTGCGTCGGCGTCGCCCCGCCCTCCGCGCTGGCCACCGGCCTGGTCGTCGGCTCCGCCCCGCCGGGCAAGGCCGGGGCGACGGCATCCGTGTCGGAGACCAGCGGGGAACTCGGGGTGGCGCTCGGCCTGGCCACCCTGGGCAGCCTCGGTGCGGCCGTCTATCGTGATCAACTAGTTCTTCCGGACGGGGTGCCGGGCCGGCTCGCCGAGACCGCCCGGGAGAGCCTGGCGGGAGCGATCGCCGCCAGTGGCCAACTGTCCACCGGTCCGGCCGCCGAGCTGGTCGACAGCGCCCGGGGAGCCTTCACCAGCGGGCTCAACGTCGTGGGTGGGGTCGGCGCGCTCCTCTTCCTCGCCCTGGCCATCCTGGCGGTCGCCACCCTGCGGCGGGTAGCTCCCACGGGTCAACCCCACGTGGACCCGCCGCAGACGGACTCCGACACCGGCTCCGGCTCCGGCTCCGGTGAGACGGTCAGGTCCGCCCCGGTCTGACCCGCTGAGCTTCTGACGCCGCTTCACCCGTACCCGCGTCTGACCCACCGCGCAACCCGGCGACCGGGGCCGGCACCGCGAGTCACTTGGCGGGCTGTCGTACCGGTGGGGCAGGATGCAGGGCGTGTGCCGTGACCTGACGCCGACCGCGACCGGAGTGACCCGATGACCGCTGACGAACCGGGAGGGCCGGGCGAGGAGGTCGGCAAGGTGCTCGGCACCGCCGACGCCACCCCGCTCCAGTTCTGGACCGCGGTCACTCCGGGTAACTACCTGCAACTCGACGACGTGGTGGTCACCCGACGTGACCTGCCCGACCGGGAACCGGTCACCATCGCCGGGGTGGTGACCCAGGTCCGGGCCCGACACGAGGGAGCCCAGTTCGACTCTGACGTCTTCGCCATCGCCGACGGCACGCTGCCGGCGATGGTGCAGGAGGCCGCCGAGATCACCACCACCCGGGTCGACCCGGAGTTCTACGTACCGCCCGCCCCGGGTGCGCCGGTCTACCGGGCCGAGGGCGACGCCCGGGCGCGGGCGCTGCACTTCGACCGGATGGAACGGCGGATCCCGATGGGCACCGGCCGGGACGGGGTGCCGGTCTACCTCAACGCCGACTTCCTCGACGGCACCCGGGGTGCACACGTCTCCATCTCCGGCATCTCCGGGGTGGCCACCAAGACCAGCTTCGCCACCTTCCTGCTCTACTCGGTCTTCCGCTCCGGACAGCTCGGCCCCGACGGGATCAACTCCAAGGCGCTGATCTTCAACGTCAAGGGTGAGGATCTACTCTTCCTCGACCATCCCAACACCCGGCTGGACGCGACGACCACGGCGGCGTACGCAAAGCTCGGTCTGGCCGCCGGGGCCTTCCCGGATGTCCGGGTCTACGCCCCACCCCGGGCCGGCGACGCCTCCGGCACACCCGACGTGAGCAGCCGGCCCGCCGGGGTGGACAGCTTCTACTGGACGCTGAGCGAGTTCTGCGCCGACCGGCTGCTGCCGTACGTCTTCGCCGACGCCGACGACGAACGCCAGCAGTACACGATGGTGGTGCACTCGGTCACCGCGCACCTGGCCCGCTACGCCCAACCGGCCGACGGTGGGGTGAGCATCGACGGGGTCCGCCTCGGCTCCTACCCCGACCTGGTGGACCACATCGTCGAGCAGCTCACCGACGAGGAGACCCGCTCCGAGTGGGCCGGCAGTGCGATCAACACCGGCACGGTCAACGCCTTCGCCCGCCGGCTGATCGGCAGCAAGCGGGACCTGGCCCGACTGATCCGGGGCGACCTGGCCACCCGCCGGCCGCACCGGATCAACACCGACGAGAGCGCCCAGGTCACCGTGGTCGACCTGCACAACCTGCCGGACCGGGCGCAGCGGTTCGTGGTCGGCGTCACCCTCAAGACCGAGTTCGAGAACAAGGAGAAGAAGGGCGCCAAGCCGCTGCTCTTCGTCGTACTCGACGAGCTGAACAAGTACGCCCCGCGCGACGGCTCCTCCCCGATCAAGGAGGTGCTGCTGGACATCGCCGAACGGGGTCGCTCGCTCGGGGTGATCCTGATCGGTGCGCAGCAGACCGCCAGCGAGGTCGAGCGGCGGATCGTCACCAACTCGGCGATCCGGGTGGTCGGCCGGCTCGACCCGGCCGAGGCATCCCGACCGGAGTACGGCTTCCTGCCGCCAGCCCAGCGCCAACGCGCACTACTGGCCAAACCCGGCACGATGTTCGTCAACCAGCCGGACATCCCGGTGCCGCTCTGCCTGGAGTTCCCGTTCCCGGCCTGGGCGACCCGGGTTTCCGAGGCCGGTCAGGCCCCGTCGGGGACGCTCCGCTCGATCACCCAGGCCGCCGACCCGTTCGCGGTGGTCGGTGCCCGGTCCGGCGCGCTCACCGACGACGACATCCCGTTCTGATCGGGGCAGCCCATGAAGATCCTGCACACCTCCGACTGGCACGTCGGGAAGGTCCTCAAGGGACAGTCTCGGGTCCGGGAGCACGTCGACGTACTGGCCCAGGTGGTCGAGATCGCCCGCGCCGAACGTCCGGACCTGGTCATCGTCGCCGGTGACCTCTACGACACCGCCGCACCCACCCCGGACGCCACCCGGCTGGTCACCCGGGCGCTCTCCGCGCTGCGCGGAACCGGGGCGCAGGTGGTGGCGATCGGCGGCAACCACGACAACGGGGCCGCCCTGGACGCGCTACGCCCGTGGGCCGAGGCGGCCGGGGTGGCGCTGCGCGGCACCGTCCGGGAGACCGCCGCGGAGCACATCATCGACGGCGAGACCGCCGACGGCGAGCGGTGGCGGATCGTCGCCCTGCCGTTCCTGTCCCAGCGGTACGCGGTCCGCGCGGTCGAGATGTACGAGCTGACCGCCGCCGAGGCGGTGCAGACCTACGCCGACCACATGAAACGGCTGATCGGACGGCTCGCCGAGGACTTCTCCGCCCCCGACCGGGTGCACCTGTTCACCGCCCACCTGACCGTGGTGGGTGCCCGGCTCGGCGGGGGCGAGCGGGAGGCGCACACGGTGATGAACTACGCCGTACCGGCCTCGGTCTTCCCCACCAACACGCACTACGTGGCGCTCGGTCACCTGCACCGCGCCCAGCAGGTGCTCGGCCCGTGCCCGATCCGCTACAGCGGCAGCCCGCTCGCCGTCGACTTCGGCGAGGAGGAGAACACCCCGTCGGTCACCATCGTCGAGGTCACCGCCACCACCACCGCCAAAGTACGTGAGGTGCCGATCACCGCCGGCACGCCACTGCGTACCGTCCGGGGCACCCTCGACGAGCTGGCCGCCATCGACGACTCGGACGCCTGGCTGCGGGTGTACGTCCGGGAGACGCCCCGCGCCGGGCTGCGCGAGGAGGTGCAGGAGCTGCTCCCCCGGGCCCTGGAGGTACGCGTCGACCCGGAACTGCTGGCCGCTACCGGTCCGCCGCGCACCGCCCAGCGGGCTGGTCGTTCGCCCCGTGATCTGTTCGGCGACTACCTGACCAGCCGGGGCCACACCGACGACGACGTACGTGACCTGTTCCACCAGCTCCTGGAGGAGGTGGAGAAGTAGTGCGCCCCCTACGGTTGGACATGTCCGGGTTCACCGTCTTCCGCGACGACACCACGGTCGACTTCACCGACGCGGACTTCTTCGCCCTGGTCGGCCCGACCGGCTCAGGCAAGTCGACCGTGTTGGACGCGATCTGCTTCGCCCTCTACGGCACGGTGCCCCGCTGGGGTGGTGCCCGGGGCATCGCCAACGCGCTGGCGCCGTCGGCGACCGAGGCCCGGGTGCGGCTGGTGTTCGAGTCGGCCGGTGCCCGCTATGTGGCGACCCGGGTGATCCGGCGCGACGGGCGGGGCAACGTCAAGACCGGCAACGCCGGCCTGCAACTGATGCCGGCCGGCTTCGACGTGACCAAACTGGACACCGGGATGAGCCCGGACGACCTGGGTGAGGTGATCGCCGGCACCCCGGCCGAGATGGAGCAGGCGGTGCTCGACGCGGTCGGGCTGCCGTACGAGCAGTTCACCAGTTGCGTGGTGCTGCCGCAGGGGCAGTTCGCCGACTTCCTGCACGCCAAGCCGGCGGCCCGGCAGGAAATCCTGGTCAACCTGCTCGGGCTGGGCGTCTACGAGCAGGTCCAGAAGCAGGCCACCGCCCGGGCCACCGAGGCCGAGGCGCGGGTCACCGCCGTGGACCGGCTGCTGGGCGGGCTGACCGGGGTGGACGACGAGGCGCTGGCCGAGGCGGAGGCGCAGGTCACCGCGATGCGTACCCTCGCCGCCGCCGTGGCGGACGCCGTACCGGAGCTGCACCGGGCACAGCGGGCGGCGGCCGAGGCGACGGCCGGGCTGACCGCCCTGGATGCCGAGATCGCCGAGCTGGACGCGGTACGCCCCCCGGCCGGGGTGGACGCCGTCGCCCGGGCGGTGGCGGTGGCCCGGGGCGAGATCGCCGACACCACCGCTGCCGTCGCGCTGGCCGAGGAGCGGGAGGAGAAGGTTCGGGGCGAGCTGGCCGGGGCCGGTGATCCGGCCGCACTGCGGTTGCTGCTGCGGGCGCACGCTGACCGGGATCGGCTGGCCGGCGAGGCGGACACACTGCGGGCCGGGCTGGTCACCGCCGAAGCCGCACACACCCGGGCGGTCGACGCGCTCGGGCAGGCCCGGGCCGAGGCCGACCGGGCCACTGACGCGCTGGAGGAGGCCCGCCGGGCCTACCAGGAGGCGCAAACCGCCGATCGGGCCGCCGCGCTGCGCGCCCAGCTCACCGCCGGGGACAACTGCCCGGTCTGCACCCAGCCGGTGCACACCGTGCCCCCCGTACCGGTGGGGGCGGCGGTGACCGCCGCGGAGGCCGCTGGCAAGGCGGCCCGGGCCACCGCCGACGCCGCTGCCCGGCTGCTCGCCGAGCGGGACGCCGCCGCCCGGGAGCTGCAACGTGCCCTGGACCGGGCCCGGGACCGGCACGACCAGCTCGGCAACCGGCTGGCCGACCTGGACGCACAACTGGCCGACTCCCCCGGGCCGGCGACGCTGGAACGCGAGTTGGCGGCGGTCTCCACGTTGCAGCGCGACCTCGACGAGGCGGGTACGGCGGTGCGGGCGGCCCGGGAGTCCGCCCGGCGGGCCCGGGACGGCTTCGACACCGCCGAGGACCGGCTCCGCGCGGCATGGCGGGACTTCGACACCGCCCGGGACCGGGTGGCTCGGCTGGCTCCACCCGCCGCCGACCGGGACGACGTGGCGGCGGCCTGGGCCGCGCTCTGCGACTGGGCCACGGTGCAGGTGCTGCGCCGCCGGGCCGACCGGGTCGACGTGGCCGGGGCGGTCACCGAGGCGCACGCCGCCGCCGAAGCGGCCCGGGAACGGATCGCCGGTCTCTTCACCGCCGCGGGGCTGGCCCCCGACGACGACCCGGTACGCGGCGCGGCGGTGGCGGTGGAACGCGCCGAGGCCGAGCAGCGGCGGCTGACCGAACGCCGCGACCAGGCCCGGCAGCTGACCGAGGAGCGGGCCGGGCACGAGCACGAGGCCCGGGTCGCCAAGACCCTCGCCGGTCACCTGCGGGCCAACAACTTCGAGCGGTGGCTGCTGGCCGAGGCGCTCGACCTGCTGGTCGAGGGGGCGTCGGGGATCCTGCGGGAGCTTTCCGCCGGGCAATACGAGTTGGCCCACGACAAGGGCGAGTTCTTCGTGGTCGACCACCACGACGCGGGGCTGCGCCGGGGCGTACGGACCCTCTCCGGCGGGGAGACGTTCCAGGCGTCGCTCTCCCTGGCACTGGCCCTGTCGGAGCAGCTAGCCGGCATGTCCACCACCTCGGCCAGCCTGGAGTCGATCGTGCTCGACGAGGGGTTCGGCACGCTGGACGCGGCCACCCTGGACACGGTGGCCGCGACGTTGGAGAGCCTGGCCGCCCGGGGTGACCGGATGGTGGGCGTGGTAACCCACGTACCGGCCCTGGCCGAACGGGTGCCGGTCCGGTTCGAGGTACGTAAGGACGCCCGCACGGCCCACATCGAGCGCACTGGCCTATAGGGCTACCAGGAGGCATTGTGACCCGCTGGCATGTGGACGGCTGGAACCCGGCCTATGGCACGTCGTTCGACCAGGGCGAGGCCGCTGGTGGCCCGACCACCGAGAGCAGTGCCCAGGTCGACACCGACGTCGAGCTGAAGTCCGATCAGTGGCGTCCGCTGTCGGCCCCGGCCGGGCTGCTTCCACCACCGGTGGTGCTCCTCGTCGACGGGGTACGTCGCATCGACGCGGGACTGTGGAGCCGGGAGTCGGACGGCACGTCGTACCCGGGGATCGCCGCCTCGTACGCGGCCGGCGTGGTCCGCTGCGACCTGGCCCGGGGGGCGGCCGAACTGGTGACCCGCCGGGTCGACCGGGGGTTGTTCACAGCGAGCCAGGAGGCTCCGGAGCTGATCGCCGGCACGGTCCGCTACCGGGTGCACCGGGTCGGCACCAGCGACGCGGCGAAGCTCAGCCAGACCGTGCAGGGGCCGCTGACCGAGCTGGAGGTGGAGGTCTCCACCGAGGCCCGCCGGGGCACGGTGGGTGATGACGATCTGCTCATCGTGGACGGTCCGCTGCGGCGTCGGCGCAACCTGCCGCGCACCCTGGGCTACGTCAAGACGCAGCAGGGGAAATACCTGTCGGCGCAGTTGGCGGCGGTGGTGACCACGCTGGAACCGGGTCAGCGCTGCCCGGTGTTCCGGGTCGGTACGGCCTGGGGCGGCTACTCGTGGTACATGCGGCTGCCCGGCCCGTCCGGTGCACCGTGGGCGGGCATCGTCCGCGTCGAGTGCTCCACCGAACTGGACGTGGCGGAGGCGATCGCCCTGGCTGACCTGTCCCTGGTGACGCTGCCGCCGTTCGCCTCCACGTCCTACAAGGATCCCCGGGCCCCCCAGAACCTGATTCCGATCGCCGGTTTGGAGCGTCGACTGCGCAGTCTGCTCGGCGACGCACGCCTGCTGCACCGCGCGCTGACCATCGGCGCCGCCCGGCGTTGAGGTTAGGAAGGGCCCCTTCTTATCGCTTTTTGTAGAGGAAGGGCCCCTTCCTAACCACCCTCACCGTCTACGGCCGGCAAGCATCCCGACACATACCGACACCGCGTCTGCGGAGCGAGTGGCCGGGCGACGGCCGTACCGACGACGACACCGCTCGCCGCGCACCAGACGAGCAACAGGTGGATCATGCGTAGGCGGCCCGTTCGGCGCGGGTAACGGCGATGCGCTCCTACCTGATGTCGCCTGGTCGGAGTTCTCGTCGTCGGGTTCGGGTGGCAAGCAAGACCGCCTGACCCCACCCGGCGTCGAGGCTTGGAAGGGCCACTAGCTGTCCCGCCCCCACGGCCGCAGCTTCTCCGGATTGCGGACCACCCAGATCCGGGTAACGCGGCCGTCGGCGACCTCGAACGAGGCTACGGTCATGACGGTGCCGGCATGCTGGGCCACCAGACCCGGCACACCGTTGACCGACCGCTCCAGGAGTTCGAGCCCCGGAGCCTTGTCGGCGATGGCGATCATGTACTGGGCGATGCGTACACCGCCTTCGATCGGGTGTAGCACGGTACCGACCAGGCCGCCGCCGTCGGCGGTCATCACGGCCGCCGGGTCGAGAAGGTCGACAAGGGCCGCGATGTTCTTGGTCTCCCATGCCTCTTTGACCTGCCGTACCGCCTCGGCCTGCCCGGTCGCCGCCATCGGAGCCCGCGCGACGCGCACCCGCCGCCGGGCGGAGGCCGCGAGCTGTTTGCAGGCCGCAGGGGTCCGGCCGAGGACGTCGGCGATCTCGGCGAAGGAGTACCGGAAGACATCGTGCAGGACGAACGCCACGCGCTCGGCAGGTGTCATCGACTCCAGGACGACGAGGAAGGCCATGGTCACCGATTCGTCCAGGACCATCTGGTCGGCGGGGTCGATGCCATGGCTGTGGTCCCACTCGGCGTGGTCGGGCAGCGGATCGGGCAACCACGCGCCGACATAGCGTTCCCGCCGGGCCCGCGCCGAGCCGAGCACGTCCAGGCAGATGCGGCCGGTCACCGTCGTCAGCCAGGCGCCGGGGGACACGATCTCGGCCTGCCGAGATCGTGGCAGCGCGTACCAGCGCGCGTAGGCCTCCTGTACGGCGTCCTCGGACTCGGCCAGTGAACCGAGCAACCGGTAGGCGACATTGAGCAGTTGGCGCCGCTCACCGGCTATCTCATCGGTGCTCGCCCCAGCCGCCGCCATGCTCCCGACCGCCTCCTCGCCTTACCTTTCGCAGGCCCGCGTCGTCGCACTGGTGAGACCTTATCGACTTACTGCCCCCGGGCGGGAAAGGGGACCGTGGCATGGCAACCCAGGCGACGGCACAGCGCCACTTCTCGTTTCTACAGATCGCGATCATCCTGCAAACCCTGACCATCTTCCTTCAAGCGGTCTCCGCCGGACTGCTGCTGACCTCGTCCTACGGAGGAACGCTGCACGATGTCGGAAGCCGCGTGATGTACGGGGCATCGATGTTGTACGTGCTCGCGGCGGTGCTGGCGTGGAAGCCGGGCGGCGGCTCGCCCCGGCCCGTCTGGCACGCGTCCGGATTCCTTGTCCTTGCCTCGGTTCAGGTCGTGGTCGGGATCGCGCACATACCGTCGGTCCACCTCCCCCTGGGCGTCCTGATGTTCGGACTGAGCGTGCTGGCGCTGGCGCGCCGCTGAAAGTCCGATACCGGGATACCGGGATCAGTTACGGCCGGTCTGGCGGATCAGGCCACGTCAGGGGCCCCGCTCGCCTACTGTGCTGGCGAGCGGGGTCCAGGCGCTAACCTCTCGGGGCGGTGCAGCTATCCCTTGACCGTCAGGATCGGTCGAAGTTCGGCGACCGGCTGGGCCACTTCGGCCCGGCTCAGGCTGCCCACGACCGGACCGATCTCCTTGTACGCCCACGGCGCTTCCTGTTTCAGGTCGCGGCGCCACGCGTCGATGATGTCGCGGCGAGCGGAAACGGCCGGGTCCCGATGGTTGAGCGGAGTCACCACCCGGAACTCCCGGAGGAAGGCGTCCAGCTCTGCCTCGCCGCCCCGGGCGGCCACGCCCCGCGGAATGCTACGTCCGGCACCGTGGCAGGCACTGGCGAGCGCCCGGGTATTGCCCAGTCCACGGAGCAGGAAGCTGGGCGCACCCATCGACCCGGGTACGATCACCGGCTCGCCCCAGAGCCGGCCCGGTCCCGACCCGTCATCGCTGACCCCACCGGCCGGGGTGGCACCCTTGCGGTGCAGCACCGTGCCGTCCTCGTCGGGCCAGAGCAGGTTGTGCGGCGCGTCGTAGACCAGCTGCGAGCGCAGCTCACCGGCGATGGCGGCAAGTCCGGCGCGCATCATCAACGCCAGGAAGAACCGGTTGCCGATGGCGAAGTTCGCCGCGTTGGCGAGCGCGGTCAGGTAGCGCTCCCGGGCTGGCGCGCTGCGCTCGTCGAGCAGGATGGGCAGGATCCGGTTACGGGGCATCGGCACGTCCCGGGGCCAGACCGCGCGGGCCTGATCCTGTCCGGTGGCGTTGGCCTGGTGCCCCAGGGACAGCGAGCCGCTGTGCACCATCGACACGACCCGGCCGGGGGCCAACCCCCAGGCGTACGCCGTCGGTCCATCGTGGATGGCGGAGACGTACTGTAGCTCGGCGAAGTGGTTGCCACCGCCGACGCTGCCGATGATGCTGTCGTAGCTCGTGCCGCCGCCACTGGTGATCCAGTCACGGAAGCCTTCGGCGGAGTCGACCGGATAGCCGGCGGCGTGTAGTCGCCCGCCCAGGTCGATGTCCGTCGGGACCACCTGCCCCCAGGCCCCGTCGGCACCGACCGGGACACCGTTGGCCAGCAGCCCGGGTAACCCGTCGCGCAGCAGGCCCTCCCGCTGGTCAGCGGTGAGCCCGATCCGACGTCCGCCCTCGAAGAACAGGTGGCGCAGGTGACGTTCCAGCTGGTCGAGGTGTGGGCGGACCTCTTCGACGGTCAACGAGGTGACCTCGACCCGCATTCCGCAGTTGATGTCGTTGCCGACCGCCTGTGGGATCAGCGCGCCGACGGTACGCAGCACCGTGCCGATCGGGATGCCAGCTCCCTTGTGGAAGTCGGGGGTGCAGACGACCCGGTCGATACGCGGCGGGACGTCGCGGGCCGGGCTGTTCTTGGCGAGTGCGTTCAGGGTGTCGGCGGTCTCCAGCACGGTCAGCAGTTCGTCGACCGCTGCGGTTTCGATCGGGACATCGGGCCCGGCGCAGATCTCGACCGGGATGTTCGCCGGATTGGGCAGGGTGAGCCAGGAGTCATCGGTACGGACCAGGCGCGGATCGAGGCGCTTGGAAACGGACATACGGGTGCCTTTCATGGCTGCCGAGAGGTGGGTACGAGCGAGCGACACGTGCACCGGCACGGGTCGACGGAACGGGTCGACGGAACGGGTCGAGGAAACCGTTCGACGAAACCGGTCGAACGCCCGTAACTGTGTGGTGGTGTGCCCGACGGTTCAGCAGCCGCGAGGTCGGCCCCAGCATAGAGATCGGCTCCATCCGCCGCGACCCGGTTTCCGCAGCCGGGGATACTGGCACCCGTGGCACGTAAACGGGGGTCTGACCGGGTGGTCGGCGAGGTCGACACGGGTCTGGCCGAACTGGTGCCCGATCCGGACCGACCGCGCTCGTTCACGCTGCTGCTGGACGGGACCCCGCAGTCGCACGTCGACCTGGCCGACCCGACCCACCTGGAGTTCGAGTACGTCCGCCGGATCGCCGCCGCCATCGACCTGCTCGCCCCGCCCGGTCGGCCGGTGCGCGTACTGCATCTGGGCGGCGGGGCGCTGACCCTGCCCCGGTACGTCGCGGCCACCCGCCCCGGCTCCAGTCAGCGGGTCGTCGAGATCGACGGTCGGTTGGTCGAACTGGTGCGGCAGGAGTTGCCGTGGTCGGCGCAGGCCCGGATCCGGGTCCGGGTCGGGGATGCGCGCCAGGTGCTCACCGAGGCCCGCGATGGGGCGTACGACCTGATCGTGGCCGACGTGTTCGCCGGTGCCCGTACCCCGGCTTCGCTGACCTCGGCGGAGTTCGCCGGTGAGGTGGCCCGGGTGTTGGCCCCCGACGGCAGCTACCTGGCCAATCTTGCCGATGGCCCACCGCTGCGGTACGCCCGCGCGCAGGTCGCCACGGTCCGTACGGTGCTGCCCCGGGCCTGCCTGATCGCTGACGCCCCGGTGTTGCGTGGTCGGCGTTACGGCAACCTGGTGCTGGTTGCCAGCCGGGTCGAGCCGCCGGTGCCGGAGCTGACCCGACGGGCGGCGGGTGACTGGTTCCCGGGCCGGGTGTTGGCCGGCGACGACCTGGACCGGTTCGTCGGCGGTGCCTCGGTGGTGGTTGACGCCTCCGCCCAGCCCTCGACGCCACCACCACCCGGGGCGTTCGGCGTCGGGCGTGACAGAGTGGGCCGGTGACCGAGACCGAGCCGGTGGTGACCCGGACGCTACGTCCGCCGGACAACTACCAGTTCACCGCCTCGGTCCGGCTGTTGGCGATGGGCGCACACGACCCGTGTGCCCGATTCGTCGACGGAGTGTTCTGGTGGTCGACCCGGACGCCGGACGGCCCTGGGGTGTTGGCCCTGCGGCGTACCGGTGGGGAACTGGTCGCGGCCGGGTACGGGCCGGGGGCGACCTGGGTGGTCGAGCAGGCCGACGCGGTGGCGGGGCTGCGCGACGACGTGTCGGGGTTCGCGGAGTTGGCCGCCGGCCATCCGGTGGTCGCCCGGCTGGCCCACGAGCATCGGGGGCTCCGGCTGCCCGCCACTGGTCAGGTCTTTCCCCGGCTGTTGCGGGCGATCTGTGAGCAGAAGGTCACCGGCAAGGAGGCGTTCCGGGCGTACGCGGCAACGGTCCGACACTTCGGTCGTCCCGCCCCCGGCCCGGTACGGGGGCTGTGGGCTCCGCCGGAGCCGGCCGACATCGCGGCAGCGCCGTACTGGGCGTTCCATCCGTTCGGTCTGGAGCAGCGACGGGCCGACACGCTGTGTCGGGCGGCGGCGGTCGCCGACCGGCTGGCCCGCTGCACGACCTCGGCCGAGGCGACACGGCGGATGACCGCGATCCCGGGTATCGGCCGGTGGACCGCCGCAGAGGTGGTCCGGGTCGTATTCGCCGACGCGGACGCGGTGAGTGTCGGTGACTTCCACGTCCCGAACATGGTGGCCTGGGCCCTGGTCGGCGAGGCCCGGGCGGACGACGCGCGGATGCTCGAGTTGTTGGAGCCGTTCCGAGGGCATCGTGGGCGGGTCTGCGTACTGCTGGCAGCTGCTGGGCGATATGCGCCTGCCTTCGGCCCGCGAATGCCATTGCGGTCGTTCGCCCGATTCTGAGCTATTCAAAAGCTGTCTGGGGTATTCCGCTGCAATTCTGCGGCATCCGGGTAGCACTGCGCGCTATGTACGTTTCTTGCTCGGGTAACGGAATACAGCAATGTGCGGTTTGTCCAGCTGCTGGGCGCTGCGGACCTGACCCGACATCTCGTCCACGAAGTCAGGACTCATGGCCTTTGCCCGATTTTGTGGCAAAGAAAAATGAACCCGATGTGTAGTTGATTCACGAACGCCCTCGCCAGGCAAAACACCGCTTTACGGTGACTGTTAATGGCTACAGCCTATTTGTAGCCTTGCGCACCATCTGAGGTGGTGCGGCCGTGTCTCGTATGGAAGTAGAGCAGGAGGACGTCCGATGTCCGAGCAACGCGGAAACCCCAAGGACTCCGGCCAGCCAGCAGCACGGAAGAACAGGCGACGGTCCCGGTGGTTCTTAACCGGGGGTCTGGTGGCCGGAAGCCTGGTGGCCGGGGCGGCCGGCCTGACCGGCGTACTGGCGCTGGGCGGACCGGATAGCACGAAGAACCTGGGGCTGCCGAACCTGCCCGACGTCTTCAACAGCGCCCGCCCGGCGGGCGACGCAGAGGGCGGTCAGGACCAGAAGAACAAGCACGCCGACAACCAGGGCGACGAGCGCGGGAACGACGAGGGCTCGCGCAACGGTGGCGAGTGGAACGGCAAGGGCAAGGGCAAGGACCCGCGCCAGGGTGGCCAGGGCCACGGCTCGAACCACGGCGACGAGGAGGACAAGTACGCCAAGGAGGTGCGCTGCAACTCCGACGACCTCATCGCCGCCATCGTCAAGGCGAACGCGGGTGATGGTGCCACGCTCAAGCTCGCCGAGAAGTGCACCTACACCCTCACCGCGTACCAGTACGACAGCGGTCTCCCGACGATCGTCCAGCCCATCACCATCAAGGGCAACGACTCGAAGATCGTCCGCGCCGCCAACGCCGCCAAGTTCCGGATCTTCACCGTTGGCGGTGCTGGCCAGCTCACCCTGATCAAGACCACCGTGGAGGGTGGCTTCGACACCACCTCGTACGGTGGCGGCGGGATGTTGGTCCAGACCGGCGGCCGCGCCAAGGTGATCGACAGCATCTTCAAGCGCAACAACGCCACCAACTCCGGCGGCGCGATCTCCAACCAGGGCACCACCACCCTGGTCAAGACCGCCATCGCCAACAACAGTGCAGGCGACTCGGGTGGCGGTGTCTACACCGGCCCCTCCAGCGACCTGGTCGTCGAGGACTCCTGGCTGACGTCCAACAGCACCGGCGACAACGGCGGTGGCCTGGCGAACTACAACGGGTACGCCACGGTGAGCAAGACCGAGATCATCCACAACAACGCGAACAACGGCGCCGGTGGTGGCCTCTTCAGCGGCAACGGGGCCACCAGCATCATCAAGCACAGCAGTCTCAGCAACAACACCAGCGGCACCGGTGGTGGTCTCGCCAACAACAGCTCGACCACCAAGCTGCGCGACAGCAAGGTGAGCCGCAACACGGCCACGAATGGTGGTGGTGGCGTCGCCAACAACGGCACGTTCGTGGCCGAGAAGAGCGAGATCAACGGCAACACCACCCAGGGCAACGGCGCTGGTATCAACAGCACCGGGGGCAGCGTCGTCCTACACGAAAGCAAGATCGAGTACAACAGCGCGAACGGTTCGTACTCCCAGGCTGGCGGAATCTACAACCTGAACAGCGCGCTCTCGCTCACCCAGACCAAGGTGATCGAGAACAACGCCAACAAGAAGCCCGGTGGCATCTGGACCAACATCACGCCGACGGTGGACCGGAAGTCGGTCATCATCAAGAACCGGCCCACCAACTGCGTCGGTAGCCCCGCCGCGGTGCCCAACTGCTTCGGCTGAGCCGGCTCAGGCGAGGTATGACGGTCGGATAGGACCGCCGGAGAGACGGTCGCTACCACCGCACGAGTAACAGGCGCATCCGGCTCCGTCCGGGCTGATCAGCCAGATCGGCCCGCTGGCGGAGCCGGATGCGCCGTTTCGCGTACGACTAGGTCACCTCACCGGACTCGCAACGGTGCTTGAGCCCCTCCGCCTCCAAGTGCAGATAGCGGCGGGTCAACGAGGAGGTCAACCAACCGACCAACGGGGCGAGCAGGCCGGAGTGTTCGATCGTCAACTCGGCGCGTACCCGGTTGGGGGCGACCGGCACGATCCGATGACCTGCCACGGTGGTCACCCCGCCGCTGGTGGCTGTCCAGACGAACCTGTTCCCCGGATCCAGTTCGGTGACCTGCCAGATCGCCGGACGGAGTCGAGGCTGCTCCAGTCGGGTCCGACTGCCCACGGTCAACGGCCCCTCGTCGAGGCGCCGCACCCGGGAGACCGACTCCGCCCACTGGGGCCACTGTTCGACGTCGACCCAGACCGTCCAGACAAGGTCGGCGGGGGCGGCAATATCGACGGACTTCTCCGCTCGCATGCCCATAGATTAACGTCGCAGAATCGACGCCAGCCGTCGGGTCAGCCGACCTCATGCAGATCGGCCAGGGTCAACGGCGTACGGGCCCGCAGCAGCGCCTCCAGGTCGATGACCGTAGCCACCTCACCGAGCACGTCCCGACCACCACCGAATTCGGCGCGATAGCACCGGACCAGGCGATAGAGGTACCGCCCATGGATCTGCTCGACGCTGACCTGCCAGCGTCCGCAGCAGTCGCAGACCCATCCCCGCACCGGGCGAAGATAGCTCCGACCAGCAGCTACACCGAGGGGCTCGGGAGTCGAACGGGGCTGGTGTGACAAATGAGAAAAATGCGCCTAGTGACCTGCGACACGATCTCCGACACCGGCCCCAGCTGCGAATATTCGGCACACAATGCCGTTTCTTGACGCACCTGTCTGGTTCACTGGCGGAATGCAGCTGCCGATCAACCCACCGGTCGAACCGATGCTCGCCAAGAGCGTGCCGCAGCTTCCCACCTCCGACGGCATGACCTACGAACCGAAGTGGGACGGGTTCCGGTGCATCGTCTTCCGTGACAGTGACGAGGTCGAGCTGGCCAGCCGAGGCGGCAAGACCCTGACCCGCTACTTCCCCGAGGTCGTCGCACAGGTCAAGCAGCAGTTCCCGACCCGGTGCGCGATCGACGGCGAGCTGATCCTGATCCGGCGCGACGGCCCGGACGGCGCTCCCCGACTCGACTTCGAGCTGCTCAGCCAGCGCATCCATCCGGCCGCGTCCCGGGTGCGCATGCTGGCCGAGACCACCCCGGCCGACTTCGTCGCCTTCGACGTACTCGCCCTGGACGACGAATCCCTGGTCGACCGGCCCTACCCGGCTCGCCGGGCCCGCCTGGAGGCCGCGCTGAAGGGTGCCGTCGCGCCAGTACACCTCACCCCGGTCACCACCGACCTGGGCACCGCCCGGCGCTGGTTCGAGATCTTCGAGGGCGCCGGCCTGGACGGGGTGATCGCCAAACCGGCCGATCTGCCGTACACGCCGGGCAAGCGGCTCATGTTCAAGGTCAAGCACGCCCGTACCGCCGACGTGGTGGTGGCCGGGTTCCGCTGGCACAAGTCCGGCCCGGTGGTCGGCTCGCTGCTGCTCGGCCTCTACGACGAGGCGGGCACCCTGCACCACGTGGGGGTCTGCGCCTCGTTCACCGCCGCCCGTCGCGCCGAACTGCTCGACGAGTTGGCCCCCTACCGCAGCGACGTGGTCGACCACCCCTGGGTGGGCGGCGACGAGACCGGCGGCCAGCGGATTCCCGGCGCGCCGAGCCGGTGGACCGGCACCAAGAACCTGGAGTGGGAGCCGCTGCGGCCGGAACTGGTGGCGGAGGTCGGCTACGACGCGATGGAGGGCGACCGGTTCCGGCACACCGCCCAGTTCGTCCGCTGGCGGCCGGACCGCCAGCCACGCTCCTGCGGGTACGCCCAACTCGACCGCCCGCTCCGCTTCGACGTCGACCACGTGCTTGCCGGCGATCCGACCGCGACGGCCTAACCAACCGGCAGCACGGGTTAGCCTGATGATCGAGATGATCTGGAGGAGTCAGGTGTCCCCAACTCGCCGTACCCGCCCTGGGAGGCAGTCGCGTACCCGCCGTGGCACCCGGTCGGCGCTGGCCGGCGTACTCGCCGCCACCCTGGCCGTCTCCGGCTGCACCCTGCCGAAGCTCGGTCGCGACGGTGGGGACGCCCGCTCCCGGCCACAATCCGGGAGCGGCCCACAGTGGCGACCGTGCCCGGAGACCGCTCGGGAGCTGACCGGCCGCACCGCGCCCGACATGACGTACGAGTGCGCCACCATCGCCGTACCCCGGGATTGGCTTGCCGCCGGCACGGCCGGTGCCACCGCGAGCCCCGGCGCCCCCGACACCTTCGAGATCGCCCTGCTCCGGGCCCGATCGAGCAAGCAGCGGGACCGGATCGGTTCGCTGGTGCTCAACCCGGGCGGTCCGGGCGGCTCGGGCGTCGACATGGCGGTCTACCTCTCGTTCGGCCCCAGCTTCGGCGGGCTGCCCGACGAGGTGACCCGGCGGTTCGACATCGTCGGCTTCGACCCGCGCGGCGTGAAACGGTCCAGTCCGATCAAGTGCATCCCCGACGCCGACCTGGACGCCTCCTTCGGCGCTGACCCGGACCCGGACGACCAGGCCGAGTTCAACGAACTGTTGGCGCTCAACAAGCGGATCGGCACCGGCTGCGGCGACAAGTACGGCGACACTCTGCGTCTCTACTCCACCGAGCAGACGGCTCGGGACATGGACGCGATACGCGCCGCCGTCGGCGACGAGAAGTTGACCTATCTCGGCTACTCCTATGGCACCCTGCTCGGCGCGACGTACGCACAACTCTTCCCGCGCAACATCCGGGCGATGGTGCTCGACGGCGCGATCGACCCGCAGGAGGACTTCCTCGCCGGTTCGGAAGGCCAGGCCAAGGGCTTCGAGCGGGCATTCGACAACTTCGCCGAGTGGTGTACGCGGACGCCGGGCAGTTGCCCGATCGCCCCGGATGCCCGCGCGGCGGTGACCAGCGCCATCGACAAGGCACGGTCCTCACCGGTACGCGGTGCGGGCCGCCGGGAGGCCACCCCCGGTTGGGTCTTCTACGCGGTGATCTCCTCGCTCTACACCGAGGCGAGCTGGCCCCGGCTGGCCACCGCCATCGAGGACCTGGAGAACGGCGACCCGAAGGGCGTGTTCAACCTCGCCGACCAGTACGCCGAGCGCGACCCGGACGGGACCTACTCGAACATGTTCGACGCCAACCTGGCGATCAACTGCGCCGACGAGGAGGCCAAGCCGACGCTGGCCCAGGTCCGGGACCTGCAGTCCCGCTGGCGGCAGAAGTATCCGCTCTTCGGTGCCTCGCTGGCGGTGGGCATGCTCGGCTGCACGGAGTGGCCGGGGCAGCGGGACCCGTACCCGACCGGCCCGGCCACCGGAGCGCCACCGATCCTGGTGGTCGGTACGACCGGCGACCCGGCAACGCCGTACGAGCAGACGCCGAAGCTCGCCGAGATGCTCGGAGTGGGGCGGGTGCTCACCTGGGAGGGTGAGGGGCACACCGCCTATCCGCAGACCAAGTGCATCACCGATGCTGTCGACGCGTACCTGGTCGGCCTGACGGTCCCCCGCGAAGGACTACGCTGCCCGGCCCGGTAAACCGGTCGGCCCATCGACAGTCCCCTCAGGACTTGCGTTGGGCATCTTCCTTCGGTAGCCGGAATCCGCGCTGGTTGAGCCAGATCATGAGACCTAGCCCGGCGGCGACGAAGACCAGGATGACCGGGCCGGGCGGCACGATCTGGGCCACCGCCAGGAACCCGAACGCGGCACCGAAGAGCAGCCAGTGGTACGCGTACGCCCGTGCGGAAGGGAACGGGGCCAGCCACCGCTGTGGTGCCCGGCCGGTTACCAGTACGAAGACCGCCCAGGCCAGGCTGGCAACGGCCCAGAGTGAAGTGGCCAGCAGTGCGATGTTTCTCGTCAGCTCCATGTCGCTTCTTCCTCAATCCGGTGGCGGAGCCATCAACATACATAGCTGTGCCAGGCTGTAGATCATGGAGAAGCTCACCTTCCGGACCGCCCAGCGGGACGACGTGCCGGCGATCGTGGCGATGCTGGCCGACGACGGGCTCGGCAAGGGCCGCGAGGTCGTGGGCGAGGAGGTGGACGCCGCCTACTGGGCCGCCTTCGCCGAGATGGCCGACGACCCGAACAACATCCAGGTCGTCGTGGAGGCCGGCGGCGAGGTGGTCGGCACCCTGCAACTGACCTACATCCGCTCCCTCACCCGCCGGGGTGGGTTGCGCGCCCAGATCGAGGGCGTCCGGGTACGCGCCGACCAGCGCGGGGCCGGCCTCGGCCGCACCATGATCAAGTGGGCGGTGGACCAGGCCCGCGAGCACGGCTGCAACCTGGTCCAACTCACCACCGACAAGCGCCGGGGCGACGCGCACCGGTTCTACGCGTCGCTGGGGTTCCAGGCCAGCCACGAGGGCATGAAGCTGAACCTGTAGTCAGTGGAGGCCGTACGCCCGGACCGACCTGAATGGAACGAGCCCGCGCTGGGGAGCCCACCCGGAGATCAGCACGAACACACCCACGCGGCCAGAAACGTGCTCAAAAGCAGATTTCCGAAGAGCGCGATTTCCTTCATCCCTGCCATGGCTGCCCCCGTGCCGGTGCTGGTGAGCTACCCGGGACTCTACCTACCGGCATCGAGGAGGCTTGTTCGCTGCGGCGACGGACGGCGACTGTTCAGCCGGGCCTGCCGCAGCCCCTCGCGCAGTTCGTCGTCGGACATGACCAGGTAGACGAGACCGCAGTCCTGGGGGCCGGTCACGTCGACCTGGCACAGGGTGCACGGCTCTCCTGGCCGAATCGGGCACTTCGCATCCGGCCGGATCCCCGAACGACTACCCATGCATCTACGATGCCAGGCGAGTTTGCCCTGCTGGTAGGGCCTTTCGACCCGGCCGGTTACGGGAAGAGGTAGATGTCCCACCACTGGCCGCCCTGTCCCTCGATCGTCACCTGACTACTGCTCGACATGCCACCGTAGGTGCAGGACAGCTCGTACGTCCCCGGGGCGATGCCACGGAAGGTGTAGACCCCGTCTGGGCCGGTAACGGCCTGCATTCCACCCGGGGCAAGCTGGACGACGGCCCCGGCCACCGGCATGAAGGTCGACGTGTCGAACACCGTGCCGGTCAAGCTCACGTCCGTTGTCACGGTGAACTGCCCTGCGGACATATGGCCAACGCGGTTGCCGTCGTCAACGGCGATCGCATACAACGGCCGCTGACCGGTGACGCTGCCAACGTCGATCGTCACGCTGGCGGTGCCACCGGGTGTGGTCGCGACCACCTCCGTGTTCAAGGTGGTGCCGCCGACGCTGTAGCGGAACTTCGTCACGTTACTGTCGCCGCCAGCGTCGAGTACGACGATGAGCTGACCACCCACCGATGCGGTGCTGCCGTTGGGGAACGAGATCGACGGTTGCAGTGGCACAGCCATCTGGGCCAGGTTGGTCGGGGTCTCGACGTAGTTGTAGATCCGTACGTCGTCGACGGCCCCGTCGAAGTAGCCGGCATCGACACCGTTCCACCTGCTCTTGCCGATCGTGACGTCGCCGGTGGCGTTGAACCCACCGGTCAAGACCGAAGTTGAACTCTGGGCCACGCCGTTGACATAGAGGGTCAACTGCCCGGTCGCCGCGTCGTACACCGCCGCCAGATGGGTCCAGCTACCGGCCGTCGGCACCGCATCGGAAAATACGCTGAACAGCGCTGGATCGTCCGCGTCCGCGCCGGCCATGTGGAAACGCCACCGGTTGTCCAGCCCCGAATAGCCCAGGGCGTAGGCAGCCGTCCGGGAACCGTTGGCAGCCACGACCGTGGACTGCCCGGCCCCACCGGTGGCGGCAAGGCGTACCCGAGCAGTGACGGTGAAGCTGGTGTCGGTACGCACCGGTGTCATCACCGCAGTGTCCGGATGTGGCGTCATTGCCGGTCCGGTGGTGGTCGCGTACGCCGTTGATCCATTGAGCGACAACGCACCACCCACGCCGCCCCGGCCGGTGGTCCGGGTCGCACCACCGGTCAACGTCGCCGTGTTGCCGTGCTGCCGCCCATCGGTAGCGTCGCCACTGGCCTCGTCGAAGTTCCAGGTGGCTGCCGGGCCAGCCGGGGCCCGTACGGTGAAGGTGTAGGTCTGTGGGGTCGTCGAGAACCGGCCGGCATCGTCCTTCGCCCACACCCGAAGCGTGTTGACTCCGTCGTGCACCGGGTTGATCGTGATCGTCGCACCATGATCCGTGGGGCGAGCGGGCACAGTTGGGGCACCGGCAAACACACCCGAGTCAAGCGTCCAGGCGTACTCCTTCACCTCATGTGCACGCTCCGACGGCGGGGCCACCTCGAAGGCTCCCGGAAGCCCCACCCCACCGTGTGGCGCTCCGTCGGCCGGATAGTCGACCGACGTCACGGTTCCTGGTGCCGGTGGCGGCGTCGTATCCACAGTGAACTCGCAGGTGTCCGACCAGCCACCGAATTCAAGACCATCCCAGGTACGGGACTGCCAGACGTAGGTCGAGCCGTCGGTCAGCCGCCCCGACGGGATTGTCACCGACACCGATGACGGATTGCCCGCCGACTGGGACAGCTTGTCCGTCTCGTTACGTGCCCCACCCTGCGGCCACCAGTAGAACGACGTGGTCAACGACTGCTGACCGGAATCCGGGTCGCCCTGCATCGCGGCCAGTACCGGGGTCGTGGTCAACACATAGGGCCGGCCTGGGCCGGTAACACAAGGCTTCCCGTCGGACAGTTGATTGGTGGGGGCATTCGGGACGGATGCCGCCGCAGGCGAAGCGGGCAGCACCACGACACCAGCCATGGCAAGGACCATCAGTGCTGCTCGTCCTCGGCCGATCCGCAAGTAAGAACAAGACAGCCAAACACGTTCGCGGAGCATGCAGTCCCCCATGGTCCATCTACAGCACAGCATGGCGTGGCCACAGTACCCGAGAAAGCGATGCCCTCCGATATTTAAGTTGATCGGCCACCTGTCAGAGCGAGGGCTCCACCCGGCGAGGAGAGCACCGCCCCCGCCGCTACCCCTCGACCAGCCGCCCGTCCCGCAGCACCAGGGTCCGGTCGGCCAGATCGATCAGCGCCGGATCGTGCGTCGCCACCAGGGCGGTCATCTTCCGGGCGTGCACCACGGCCCGCAGCAGGTCCATGATGGACCGCCCGGTTTCCGAGTCGAGCTGACCAGTCGGCTCATCGGCGATGAGCAGGGCCGGATCGTTGGCCAGGGCGCGGGCCACCGCCACCCGCTGCTGCTGACCGCCGGAGAGCTCGTTGGGGCGCTGCGCCGCGTGCGCGCCCAACCCGACGAGTTCCAGGAGTACGGCCACCCGCTCCTCCCGCTGCGCCGGGGGCACCTTGGTCAGCCGCAGCGGAACACCCACGTTCTCGGCGGCCGACAGGATCGGGATCAGGCCGAAGGTCTGGAAGACGTAACTGACCTTGGTTCGGCGCAGGTCCAACAGTTCCTGTTCGCTGGCGGCGGTGACGTCCTGCCCGGCCACCACCACCCGGCCGGTGTTGGGCCGGTCCAGCCCGCCGATCAGGTTGAGCAGCGTGGTCTTGCCCGCCCCGGACCGGCCCCGGACCGCCACCAGCTCCCCCTGCCGGGCGCTGAAGGACACCTCCCGTACGGCGTGCACCGCCCGTTCACCACTGCCGAAGGTGCGGCTGACCTTCTCGACGCAGACCATTTCCGTACTCATGCTGTTGTCTCGTTTCGCTCGCCGGGTCGTACGTCGTCCCGCTCACCGGGTCTTACCTCAACGTGATCGGGTTCCAGGTTCAGTCGGACCCGGTCGCGCAACGACAGCGCGTCGACAAAAGCCGCCGGCAACTGCAGCCGCCCGGTCCGGTCGAGCACCGCGTACTCCTCGCTGACCAGCTCGGTGCTGCCGTCGGCGGCCGTCCGGGCGGTACGGCGTACCTCCGAGGCGGTCCGGCCGTCGCGGATCGCAACGGTTCGACGGACATGGTCGGCCACGGCATGGTCGTGGGTGACCACGACGACGGTGACCCCCAGCTCTGCGTTGATCATCTGTAGTGCGCCGAACACCTCGGCACCGGTCGCCTCGTCCAGTTCGCCGGTGGGTTCGTCGGCGAAGAGCACCTCCGGGTCGTTGGCCACCGCTACCGCCACCGCGCACCGCTGCTGCTCACCACCGCTGAGCTGGCCCGGCCGACGGTCGGCGCAGTAGCCCACGCCGACCAGGTCCAGCAGTTCCCGGGCCCGCTCCCGGCGGGCCCGACGGGAGCGCCGGCCGGCCAGTTGCATCGGCAGCTCGACGTTTTCCAGCGCGGTCAGATAGGGCAGCAGGTTGCGGCCGGTCTGCTGCCAGACGAACCCGACGGTGTGCCGGCGGTAGCGCAGTCGGCTCTTGGTGGACATGGTGAGCAGGTCGAAGTCGGCCACCCGGGCGATCCCGGCGGTGGGGGTGTCCAGCCCGGAGAGGATGTTGAGCAGCGTCGACTTGCCCGATCCGGAGGCACCCACGATGGCCAGCAGCTCGCCCCGGTCGATCACCAGGTCGAGCCCCTGGAGGGCGACCACCTCCACCCCCTCGGTCTTGAAGATCCGCACCAGTCCGTCGCAGACGATGTGTCCCCGCAGCCGGTCGGCCCCGCCGGCCCGCGCGGCGGCCTGCTCCGCCGCGCGCTGCTGCAGGGAGGCGAGATCGGGTACGGCATTTCGCTCTGCGGTGGTTGTCACGGTGTCTCCTCTCCGAGCCGGAGCACGTCACCGAGACGCATCCGACGGTTGATCGTGGTTTCCAGCACGGTGGCGACGAGCAGGGCGAGCACCCCGAAGACGGCGATTCCGACCACCAGCGTGGGTTCGAAACTGATCCGTACCGGGAGGCCGTCGGTGAAGGTGGACAACCCGAGCACCGGGGTCAACACCAGTGGCAGCAGCGCGCCGACCGCCGCCCCGGTCAGCAGCGAGACCCCCAGCAGCGGGGCAAGTTCCATCAACAACAGGCCCCGCCACTGTCGGGCGGACAACCCCATGGTCCGCAGCCGAGACAGCACCCGTCCCCGGGCCCCGGCTCCGGCGAGCACCACGAAGGCGACGGCCAGCAGCCCAAGAACGCCGCCCCCGACCGCCCCGGCACCAAACCCGAAGAAGAGCAGCCCGTTGGCCCCGCCCGCGGCCAACTCGGCACGGACCCTGGACCATTCCGTGAGCGTCGGAGGACTCCCCGGCAGCCGACCGGTGCCCAGGCCGCTGCTGTAGTAGCGCTGCTGTCCCTCGACGCCGGCCTGCTGCAATGCAGCCGGATCGTAGCCTTCCCCGGCGACCAGGAAGCCGGTCGGGACGAGTTGCTGGTCCGGTGTGGACGGCAGCGCCTGCGCGGGCAACACCAGGAACCGCTCGCTGGATCGGGCGATCATCGGGAACGTCTCCTCGACCGCGGCGATCTGGAACTCGTAACGCCGGTTCTGGACCGAGATCGCGGCGGGTCCGGAGAGTTCGGCGGCGACCTCGGGAGACGCCAGGGCGGGCACCGGTCCGGATCCGGCGACCGCGCCGGTCAGCGTTGCCGGCAGTTCGACCATGATGCCCGCCTCGGCCGCCAACCGCCGGAACGCCGGCAGGTCCAGCACCATCACCTGCACCTCGTCGAGGCCACTCGCCCCACCGTCGGTAAGCATGATCCGCTGCCCCGACTGGCTGGTCAGCCCGGTCACCGCACGAACGCCCGGCAACGCGGCCAGCGCCTCGGCGGTGTCCGGTGCGAGCCGGTCAGCGGTGAGCAGGGCATCAGCCGGCACCACATGATCGGCGGCTCGGTCCCGGCCGTCCTCGATGGCAGTCCTGGCGACCGCACAGAACCCGGTGGTGGCCACCGCGAGGATCACCACGATCAACGGGGTGCTGGCGACCGATCGGCTGGCCCGGGCCAGGCCAAGGAAGGCGACGGTGCCCCGGCCACGTGCCGACAACCGCCCGAAGAGTCGTACCGGCCAGGGGTAGACGCGCAGCACGACCAGGGCCACACCGACGGCGAGCAGCACCGGCACCAACATCAGCAACGGATCCACAGCTCCGCTGGTCAACCCGCGCCGATAGAGCAGGACGGTGCCGAGTACGGCGAGCACCAGCACGGAGATCTCCACCGTCAACCGCCGGGTCAGCCCGGCCGGGCCGCGCGTCTGGCGGCGCTGGACGTGGCTGGGCCGGCTCAACCCGACCGCCAACGGTACGGCGAGTGTGATCAACACAGCTCCGAGTACGACGTACCAGGCGGTGCCGCTGGCCCGCCCCGGTACGGCCAGCCCGACCGCCCAGCCGAGCGCCATGGCCAGCGGCACCACCAGTAGCGCTTCGGCGAGACTCCGACCCGCGATCGAGCGCCACCCGCCACCCCGGGCCCGGAGCAGGCCGAACTCCTCGCGGCGACGACGGACGATCAGCCCGGCGGATAGCCCGATCAGGCCGGCGAGGGTGGCGAGTACCCCGGCCGAGATGATCGCGAGCACGGTCCGAGCCGAGGCGAGGGCCGCCAGGAACTCGCGCAGCATCTTGTCGATGCCCTGGGTCACCTTCAGCTCGCCCGGCAGTGTGCGGTTGAGACGTACCAGGGCGTCGATGACCGCTTCGGCCTGGGCCGCGTCGAACCGGGCCGGGTCGACCCGGTAGCGCCACTCGAAACTGGTCGGTAGGAGGTTCATCAGCGCTTGGAGCCGGACGAAGTTGGTCACCACCACGGCGGTGTAGGGCATTCCGTCATCCGGTGGTGGGACCACCTGCAGGGTGGGCGGCAGCGAATCCCAGACCCCGTTGCCCGGATCGTGCGGCCGAAATATCCCGACGATCTTCAAGTCGAGCGCCGGTACGCCCGGCTTGTTCGTCCGTAACCGGTGACCAGCCCGCATGCCCAACTCAGCTGCGGCGCTCTCGGCCATCGCCACCTCGACCGGCTCACCAGAACTCGGATTGGTGTCCGGCCAGCGTCCGTCCACGATGGTGGCGGCAGTCTCGATCCCGCTCGACGCGCGCAGCGCCAGTTCGGTCCAGAAACCCTTGCTGTCCGGGTCGAGTCGCTCGACCACGCTCGGCGGGGTCTGGGCGGTGAACCACTCCTCCCCCACCAGTCGACTCACCTCCGGCGACATCTGCTTCCGCAGCACCGCCAACCGCTCCGGTCCGACCTGATCACGCATCGGCGTGGCCATCGTGTAGGTGATGTCCCGACTGGTGGGTGGCTGGCCGGCCATCTGCTCGCGCAGCCCCTCGTCGGTCAGCCGGTTGGCGATCCGGGGCACCGAGGTCACCAGCAGGGCGACCGCCATCGCGAGCACCGCCACCAACAGGTAGTGCCCCCGGAACGCCCAGACCCGGCGTAGCGCGCCCATGCCGCCCCCACGCCCCGTCATCGTTCTCCCCCGATTCGTAGTTGGGCAGCGGCGACGCGCTGCCGGACAGTGGCGGCGATCAGGCCGCTGAACAGCATGGCGACCAGCAACAGCCCGATTCCGATCGCGCCAACCGGCAGCCAGGGCAGTTCGAACGCCGGCTCCGGCACCGGCCGACCAGCGGCCGGGGTCAGAATCACCATCGGTGCCACAGTCGCGCTGACCGCGCCGCCAACCACCAGGCCCACCACGACCCCGATGCTGGCAAGGAACGCCTGCTCGGTGACGAGGGCCCGGGCCAGCAGCCGGGGCCCCGCGCCAAGGGTGTGCAGCACCGTCAGTTCGGCCAGTCGTCGTCGGGCGGTCGCCCACACGTCGACCCCGAGCCCCACCAGGGCGAGCAGGACCGCACCGAGGGCGGCAGTGAGCAGGCCGCCCCGGGCCCCCAACCAGTACGGCTCCCGCCCCGCCTCACGGGCTACCGCCAGCCGGTCCTGCACCGTCGCCCCCGCAAGTCTCGCCGCCGCCTCGGCCGCCTCGGTGTGCTGCCCCGGGTTGGTGGCGAGCCACCACTCCGACGGTGGTCGCACCGTCATGCTGCCGTGCAGCATCCGGACCACCGCCGACGGCAGGTCCAGCAGCAGGGCAGCGGAGTCGTCGTCAGTACCCGGCAGCGCCTCCGCCACCCCCAACACGACGATCGGCACCGAGGCCCCGGAGAGCCGCACCGTCACGGTCTCGCCCACCTCCACACTCAAGGCACTGAGCACAGCCGGGGTGACCACCGCCGGCACCGGGGCCTCCCCTGGGTCGCCGGTCACCACAAACCGGAGGTAACCCTGGTACCGACCCTCTCTGTCCAGCGGCACGGGGTAGTTGGTGCTCACCACGCCCGGGGTGGCACCGGTCAGCGCCAGGTCGTACTGCCTCCCGTCCACCACTGACCACTTGCCGGTCCCCAGGTCGACCGGTTGACTCGTACCGTCCGACCGGGACAGGCTCAGCTCGGTCAGGCGTAGCCCGTAGCCGCGTGCCAACGCGACCCCGACATCGATGTCGAACCCGACGAGCCGCAGCGGCTGGCCTCCGGCGTCCGGCAGGTCGACGGCGAACCGGACCTTGCTGCCTGCGCTGTCGGTACGGGCCAGTGGTATGCGCAGCAGCCGGCCGTCCGGGCTGGTGAAGAGGGCGCTGGTGGTCACCAACTGCGACTGGGTGGCCTCCCACGCCACGATGCTGGCCACACCGGTGAGCTTCCGGTCCTCCGGGGAGAGGTCGACCCCGGTGGCGGTGACCCGGGCCGCCGTCATCCGGTCGAAGAGTGCTCGGGGGGTGTCGTCGACCAGCCGATTACTGAACCGCATCACCTGGTCGACGGTGGCGGCGTCGAGCGCCAGTACGGTGGCCGGGCTCTCCGTCGAGCCGAGTCGGACATCGTCCCGCCAGGCCGGTGCCACCGCCCGAACCCCGGACAGCCCGGCGAGTTGGGTGGAGCGCTCGACGGGAGCGACCCCGCCCCGCTCGGTGACCCGCAGGTCCGCGCCGATCCGATGGTCGGCCTGGTCGGTCAGCGAGCGTTCCCAGGTGGCGCTCAGCGAGAAGGCCAGGGTGCTGCTGCCAACGGCGAGCGCCAGCAGCAGCACCGGACCAGCGTGCGGCCGGCGACCCGCCTGCCACATGCCGATCATGGTCGCGGTCCAGGGCCTCCGGTCCACGAACCGCTCCGCGAACCGGGTCGCCGGCGGCAACAGGCGCAGCGCGATCACCGCACCGGCGAGCACGCCCAGGATAGGCGCGGCAGCGAGCAGCGGGTCGATCCCGAGGCTGTCGCCGGTGCCGGCCAACGGGGAGGAATACTGCCGCAGCTGGAACCAGGCCAGGAGCGCCAGCGCCACCAGCGCGATGTCGACACTGGCCCGCTGGACCGTCGCCGACCGGTCCGGCCGGGACCGGGCGGCCAGGTCCGCGATGTAGGTGGTGCCCCGCCGCAACGCCGGGCCGAGCATCATCAACAGACACCCGCCCCCGGCCACGCCGGCCACCAGCCAGGTGAGCAGGGTGAGCTGCGGATCGAGCGCCAGCCCGGAGAGCAGGCTGCTGCGGTCGGCGTACCGCAACACCTGGCTGGTCAGCAGCGGGGCGAGCAGCGCACCCGGCAGCACCACCAGCGCCGCTTCCCGGGCGGCGAACCCGGCCAGTTGGTGTCGGGCCGCGCCCCGGGCCCGCAGCAGGGCGTTCTGGGCCCGCCGGTCCTCGTTGAGCAGTGCCGCAACGAGCAGCAGCGCGTACCCGCCGATGACGACAATGAGCAACAGTGGGGTGAGCAGAGCGGACCGGCCGACCAGGTCGGCCCGGGCCAGCCGCTCGCCGAGCCGATCAATGGCGGTGAGCGCCTGTCCGGAGGAACCGAGGCCGGCCTGGGCAGGCAGGTCGGCGGCAGCGGCCTCCGCGTCCCGCACGACATCGGCGAGCACGGCCGCATCAGCACCCCGAAAGTCCGGTTCCACCAGCCAGCTCACCGAGGTCGTACCGGTGAAGGTCCGGGCGAAGTCTGCGGGGTCCAGCACGAACGGCCCGTACGCGATGGACGAGCTGACCGCATCCGGGGCGAGCAGCCAGTACGGATCCTGTACGTCCCGGGGCTGCCAGATGCCGGCCACCACGACCTCGCTGGCCTGCTTGGTGGCCCGATCGGTGAGCGGAATCCGGCTGCCGACGGTCAGCCCCAGCCCAGCGGCGACCCGCTCCGGCAGCGCAACCTGCATCGGGGTGCCGCCCGGGGCCGGCCAGGTACCGGCGAGAAGTTCGGCGTGCTCCGGCAGCCCTTCGAGGGTCACCATCGCGGCGAAGACCGGTTCGCCGTTGCTGGGTGCCGCCGCGCCGAGGTCCCCGGTCAATTCCCGACCGGTGCCGTACCGGGCGGCGGTCACCGTCGTCGGCTGGCCGCCCAACCCTGCGGTGAACCGGGCCCGGACCGCGGTGTCCCGACCAGCGAAGTCCGCCGGGGTCCGGCCACTGGATCCACTGATCAGCAGGCTGCGCTCAGCTGCGGGCGCGGCCTGCACCACATTGCGCTGACCGGCTTCGATCGCCTGTTGGTTGTAACTGGCCAACCCGGTGACCAGCACGGTCGCGACAGCCGCCGCCACCCCGGCTGCCAGCAGAAGTCCCCTCGCCTGGCGTGCCCGTCGTAAGACCAGCCTCATGTACGCCTCTCCGGGCTCCCCACGGAGCCGACGCCGAAGAGACTCGGCATCCGGCGAGGAAGGTTGGACGCGTTACTTGATCGTTACCTACGCAAGATCTGCGCGGCTTACCTGCGGCCGGCGCGGCGACGCATCCCCTCGGCCAGCGGAGCCTGGTCCAGGTCGCCGGCGGCGATGCGCCTCGCAACGGTGCGACTCACCACGGCCGCCGCCACCGACGGCAGATGCCGGGCCAGGAACAACTCGACGCGGCCACGGGGGGTGGTGGCCACGTCCCGGGGTGCCTTGCGGGCGGTCGCCGCACGCAAAATTGCGTCGACCACACCGTCGACCGGCTCATACCGGGAGACGCCCCGCAGGGACAGGCCGGCAGCGGCCGTGGCGTCGTGGATCGGTGACGCGACCATGCTCGGGTAGACCACGCTGACCCCGATGTGGGTGCCGACCTCCATACGTAACGCATCGGCGTACGCGACCAGGGCGCGCTTGCTGGCGCCGTAACTGGCGGCCAGCGGCAGCGGCAGCAGAGCCATCCGGCTGGAGACGAAGACGACCCGGCCGCGACTGCGTTCCAACGCTGGTACGGCAGCGGCGGTGGTGTGCCACGCCGCCATCAGGTTCACCTCGAACTGCTGGCGGACCGCGTCGTCGGGGGGCAGTTCGGCCGGGGCGGGTCCACCGACACCGGCGTTGTTGATCAGCAGGTCGAGACCGCCCAGAAGGTCGACCGCCTGCCCCACTGCGCCGGGCACGGCGGCACCATCGGTGAGGTCGCAGGCGATCACCGGAGTCGTCCCCTCCCCGTCGGCGCGCAGATCGATGCCGACAACAGCGGCACCGGCTCCTTCCAGCCGTGCGCAGAGCAGCCGGCCGAAGGTGCCGCCCGCTCCGGTGACGATGACCCGCCTACCCGCAAGGGTGCTCATCCGGCCGCCTCCTCCTGAACATTGACCGCGCCCGGCCAGCGCATGCCCTGACCATGGCGAACCCGGGCCGCGCCGTCGGTCAGTTCCTCGGCCGCGAGCGCGAGGTAGGCGTCGAAGTCGATACGCATGGCGGGGCGACGGTCGCCCCAGCGCTCCTGGGCGGCCCGCAGTTCGGCGGCGATGTCGGCAGCCTGCACGGCGGCGTCGGGCAAGGCGTACCGCCCGGCCAGGTAGGCGGCGACGAGCCGGGCCTGCGCCTCGACCACGGGCAGCGCAGCACCGGTGGACTGCATCAGCCCGACGAACATCAGTCCGGGTTCCTGTTGGTGGAACACGTGCCGGAACAGCGGCAACCGGTCGGCACCGGCACCGAGCAGCCCTGGGTCGAGGAACGGCAGGTCGATGTCGTACCCGGTGCACCAGACGACCAGGTCGATCTCGTCGGTACGACCGTCGGCGAAGTGGACGCGCTCGCCGTCGAAACGGGCGATGGCCGGGCGTACGCCGATCTCGCCGTGGCTGATCCGGGACAGCAACGAGTCCGACAGGGTCGGGTGGTCCTGCAGGAAGCCGTGCCGGGGCGCGGGGAGACCGTAGCGCTGCGGCGGACCGACCACCACGCGCAGCATGGTCTGGCTGATCCGCTGGCGTATTCGCCACGGCAGGCGCCTGGCCAGCGCGCCGTTGAGGGTGTCCGACGGCCTGCCGAGCAGATGTTTGGGCACGATCCACACGCCGCGACGCAGGGACAGCAGGGTGCCCGCCGCCACGTGTGAGGCGTCGACGGCGATATCCATGGCGGAGTTGCCGCCGCCGACGACCAGTACCCGCCGCCCGGCGAGTTGTGCGGGGTCACGGTAGTCGTGGCTGTGCAACTGGGTGGCGCTCAGCTCACCGGGGTAGGGCGGCGAGGGCAGCCTTGGTCGGCTGTTGTGGCCGTTGGCGACGACGACCGCCTCGACCTGCGTGGTGGTTACCGTGTCGGGGCCCGCTGCGGTGACCCGCCAGCCCGCGCCGTCGCGGGCGACCTCGGTCACGGTGTGTCCCAGCCGTACCGCATCCAACAGGTGGAAACGCTGGGCATAGTCGCGCAGGTAGCCGGCGACGCGGGTGTGGTCGGGGTAGTCCGGCCAGTCGGCGGGCATGGGCAGGTCGGCGAACTCGGTACGGCTCCGCGAGGTGTTCAGGTGCAGGGTGCGGTACGCCGACGAGTGCGGGGCGCCGTACACCCACAGTCCACCGACCTGCGGCGCGGCGTCGAAGCCGATGGCCGGGACCCCCTGGTCGGCCAGTGCCTTGAGGGTGGCCAGCCCGGACGGTCCCGCCCCGATCACCGCAACCCGTGGCCGCATACCCCGCCCCCTAATTTAATCCAACGCCTGATGGATAGTGCGCCCGAGGCGATCTCACGTCAAGCCGCCGACAGTCAGCGAACGGGGTACATCCGGTCGAGCCAGCGATGGGCGAAGGCGCGGAACTCGCGACGGCGCCGGGCACTGTCCGCGCCAGCGAGCAGCCCCACGACGTGGGCGTGCACGGACCAGACCAGACTGCGTACGGCGAGGTGCGGCTGGGGTTCGTTGAGGAAGCCGGCGGCGTCGGCCTCGGTCAGCATCTGCTCGACGGCCCGGTAGAGCGGCGCGGAGTAGCGCTCGTCGAGTTCGGTGTGCCGGTCTGGCTCCTGCCAGCGACGGAGCCACAGGCCGGTGGTCTCGGGGTGGTCCTCCAGGAAGTCGACGAAGACGTCCACCACCTCGTGCAGCGCGGCCAGGACGGCTTCCGGCCCGGCCGCCAACGCACCCCGGGCGGCGGCCACGGTCGCGGCCAGTGCCTCGCTCTCGGCGGTGAACACCCGCTCGAAGCAGCGCTCGTACAGTGCCGCCTTCGTCCCCACGTGGTGATGCACGGTCGCGACGTCCACCCCGCAGGCGGCCGCGATCTCCCGCATGCCGACCGCGTCGAACCCGCGTCGAGCGAACAGGACCGACGCGGTTTCGACGATCAACTCTGCGGTCGCCCGCCGCTCGGCGCGCGGTGGGCGGCCGGGCCCTCTCCGGGGTGTGGTCATGGGCTCCATCGTGCCCTAATATCCAGCGCACGTTGGATAAGGACCCCGCTCGGCATCCAGCGCGCGTTGGAGACAAGGACCCGCTTGGCGAGGAGACGGCATGGTCGACACGGCACGACTACCCCGCCGCGGCATGCTGGCCTTCGCCAGCGGATCGCTGGGCATGGGCACCTGGGTCACTGTGCCAGGCCTGCTGCTTCTCTACTTCCTCACCGACGTGCTGGCCGTGACACCGCTGGTCGCCGGGCTGGTCCTGCTGGCCCCCAAGATCGCCGACGTACTACTGCACCCGTGGATCGGCCATGTGTCGGATGTAGACCTGGCCCGCCGGGGCCACCGCCGGTTGCTGTTGACGATAGGTTGCGCACTGCCGCTGGCCTTCGCCGCGCTGTTCGCGGTGCCCGGCGGGCTCACCGGCACCCCGGCCGCCGCCTGGGTCACGGTGGCGTTCATCGCCGGTAATCTGCTGTTCGCGGCCTACCAGGTGCCCTACCTGTCCACCCCCGCCGATCTCGCCATCGGCTACCACGAGCGCACCCGGCTGATGGGCTTCCGGATGGTGGTGCTCACCATCGGCATCCTGCTCAGCGGCGTGCTCGCACCGATCCTGACGGGCCGGGAGAACCCGACCCGCGACGGGTACGCGTGGATGGGCCTGATCCTCGGCGCGACGATGCTGGTCGCCATGCTGATCGGCGTCGCCGGTACCCGGCGACTGAACGCAGCCGCCCCCACCCCGGTCACCGCCGCCGCACCCGGCAAGGCCGGTCTGCGTACCCTGCTCGTCGCGTTGCGCGACCGACAGTTCCGTTGGCTGGTCGGCTCCTACCTGGCCATGTCCACCACCACCCACCTGGTGCTGGCCGCGGTGCCCTACTACGCCCAGTACGAACTCGGCCGCCCCGGTCTGACCACGGTGCTGGTCGCCGCGTTCGTCGCACCGGCGCTGGTCGCCACCCCGGTATGGGTCGTCGTGGCCCGACGCATCGGTAAGCAACCCGGTCTGCTCGTCGCGCAGGGTGCCTTCGTGCTCGGCTCGCTCGTGCTGGCCTTCGGCAACACGGTCGGCCTGCCCGTGCTCATCGGCGCGGTCGCGGTGCTTGGCATCGCGTTCGCCGCCATGCAGTTGCTGCCCTTCTCGATGGTCCCGGACGTCATCCAGGCCGGCGGTACCGACGGCACCACCCGCGCCGGGACGTACACCGGTGTGTGGACTGCGGCCGAGGCCATCGGCGGGGCGCTCGGCCCCTACGTCTACTCCGCCTGCCTGGCCATCGGCGGGTTCATCGCCAGCACTGCCGGCACCCAGGTGGTACAGCCCGAGTCGGCGCACACGATGATCCGGCTCGGGTTCGGGCTGGCCCCCGCAGCGCTGATGGTCGCGGCGATGCTGCTGCAACGCCGGTACACGCTGGACCGCACGCTGCGCTGAGCATTCCGTTCCGGCCGGGACTCGAATCGTTACGACCTGCGGTCACGGTCCTTCGACGGCTGGACCCGCTTCGGTTCGCCGGGCATCTTCGGGTGGTCCGGCGGGTAGGGCAGGTCGCCCGAACCGGCGCGGTCGTCGCGCTCGGCCCACTCCAGCAACGGCGTGATGTCCCACGGGGTGTCGTCGATGCCGGCATGCGGGTCGCCGAGCTTCGCCAGCCGCTGCGGGACCGTGACCAGGTCGAAGTCGTCCGGCTCCACCTCCGTCAGCTCGTCCCAGGTGACCGGGGTGGAGACGGTGGCGCGGGCGTTGGCCCGCAGCGAATAGGCGCAGGCGATCGTGCGGTCCCGGGCCATCTGGTTGTAGTCCAGAAACACCCGCTCGCCGCGCTCCTCCTTCCACCAGGCGGTGGTCACCAACTCCGGCCGGCGCCGCTCCACCTCCCGGGCGAATGCGATCACCGCCCGACGCACCTCGGTGAACGTCCACCGGGGGTGGATACGCACGTAGATGTGCACCCCACGACCACCGGAGGTCTTCGGATAGCCGGTCGCCCCCAGCTCGGCGAGGATCTGACGCACCTCACCGGCCGCCGTCACCGCGTCGGCGAAGTCGGTGCCGGGTTGTGGGTCCAGGTCGATGCGCAACTCGTCGGGGTGGTCGACCGCAGCGGCCCGCACCGGCCAGGGATGGAACACGATGGTGCTCATCTGCACCGCCCAGGCCACATGCGCCAGATCTACCGGGCACAGTTCGTCGGCGGTACGACCACTCGGGAACCTGATCTCCGCAGTGCGTAGCCACGGCGGGACGCCCCGAGCCGGCACCCGCTTCTGGAAGAACATCTCCCCGCCGAGCCCGTCCGGGAAGCGTTGCAGCATGGTGGGGCGGTCCCGCAGGGCGCGCAGGATGCCATCGCCCACCACCAGGTAGTAGTCGAAGACATCCTGTTTGGTGAAGCCGCGCTCCGGAAACACGACCCGATCCGGGCTGCTCAGTCGTACGGTGTGCCCGGCCACCTCGACCTCGACGGCCCGCGCCTTCGTGCTACCACCCATTTCGCGACCATAGGGCACCGGTAGGACAGAAACCAGGTAACGCCCGGCAGCGCCGGACAGCAACTGCCCCACCTCGCCAGCCGATGATCACCGATCGTCGTACCGTTGGGGCATGGCTGTTGACCGCAACGATCTGCCCACTTCCGAGGACGAATGGCGGGTACGGCTCTCCCCGGAGGAGTTCCGGGTGCTGCGCCAAGCCGGCACCGAGCGCCCGTGGACCGGCGAGTACGTCGAGACGAAGACCCCGGGCGTCTACCACTGCCGGGCGTGTGGTGCCGAGCTCTTCTCCAGTGACACGAAGTTCGACTCGCACTGTGGCTGGCCGAGTTTCGACCAGGCGCTGCCGGGCGCGATCCGGTACGTCGAGGACCGCTCACTCGGCATGGTCCGTACGGAGGTCCGGTGCGCCAACTGCGACTCGCATCTCGGTCACCGGTTCGAGGGTGAGGGTTTCACCCCGGCGAACATGCGGTACTGCATCAACTCCGTCTCCCTCCGTCTCGACCCAAACGAACGCGGCTGAGCTGATCTCGCCGGTCACCCGTGGCATGACGGTTCTGCCGGTCACCCGCGATGGGCGGATTTCGCCGTTCTGGCCCCGGATGCCGTCCCCGTCCCGCACCCTCGACACAGGTTGCGGTGAATCGGGGGGTTTGTCATGGCTACCTGCGAGGTCTGCGGTAACGACTACTGGATGTCGTTCGAGGTACACACCGTCAGCGGCGACGTGCACGTCTTCGACTCGTTCGAGTGCGCCGCCCATCGGTTGGCGCCAATCTGCGAACACTGCCAGTGCCGCATCCTCGGGCACGGCGTCGAGGTCTCCGGCCGGTTCTTCTGCTGCGCGCACTGCGCCCGCAACGTAGAAACCGTCGAGGGCGCCAAGCTCCGCGACGCGGTCGGCGCCCACCCGGTGTGATGTTAGGAAGGGCCCCTTGTTATCGCTTTCTGTATAGGAAGGGCCCCTTCCTAACACCCCGGAGCGGGGGTGGCCCACCACCGCCTACCATCGCGGAATGCCGTCCCAGCCCGCCCAGTTCCACGCGGCGCACTTCGCCGACCTGGACGCCCGTACCTTCCACGATCTGATTCGGCTCCGGATCGACGTGTTCGTGGTCGAGCAGGAGTGCCCGTATCCCGAACTCGACGGACGGGACGTCGAACCGGGCACCCAGCATCTCTGGCTGACCTGGGACCGGGACAGCACCCCGGTGGCCTACCTACGCCTGCTCACCGACCCCGGGGGCGTACGACGGATCGGCCGGGTCGCGGTGGCGAAGGTGGCCCGGGGTCACGGGTACGCCGACCGGCTGATGATCGAGGCGCTCGCCCTGGTCGGGGCCCAGCCGTGCGTGCTGGAAGCGCAGTCGTACCTGGTCGCCTTCTATCAGCGGCACGGGTTCACCGTGACCGGCCCGGAGTACGTCGAGGACGGCATCCCGCATCTGCCCATGCGACGTGCCCCACATTCCGGCCCTGTTGAGGCACAATCTCGCAGGTGAGCAGCGGTTCCATCTCGGCGCAGCGGCTGGGCGACCTCGTCCGGCTGCGCCGCGTCCGCGACCGGATCGACCGGGAGTACGCACAGCCGCTGGACGTCGAGGCGCTCGCTCGTGGGGAGCACATGTCGGCCGGGCACCTCAGTCGTCAGTTCCGGCTCGCCTACGGCGAGTCGCCGTACTCCTATCTGATGACCCGGCGCATCGAGCGCGCGATGGCGCTGCTGCGGCGGGGTGATCTCAACGTCACCGAGGTCTGTTTCGCGGTCGGCTGTTCGTCACTGGGCACCTTCAGTAGTCGCTTCACCGAACTGGTCGGGGTACCGCCCAGCGTCTACCGGCGTCAGGTGACGCACGCGACGGCGGGGCTGCCGGCCTGTGTGACGAAACAGGTGACCAGACCGGTCAGGAATCGAGAAGCACCGGCCGGCGGGCCGCAACTAGCGTGACTGCCATGAACATCACCATTCACTCGAGCTTCCTCCCGCATACCGACCCGGACGCCTCCCTGGTCTTCTACCGCGACACGCTCGGCTTCGAGGTCCGCAACGACGTCGGATACGAGGGAATGCGCTGGATCACGGTCGGCCCGGCCGGCCAGCCCGACACGTCCATCGTCCTGCACCCGCCAACCGCCACCCCCGGTCTCACCGACGACGAGCGCCGCACCATCCTGGAACTGATGGCCAAGGGCAGCTTCTTCGGCGTCAACCTGGCCACCAAGGACCTCGACGACACCTTCGCACGGTTGCAGGCCAGCGACGCCGAGGTCGTCCAGGAACCGACGGAGCAGCCGTACGGCGTCCGCGACTGTGCCTTCCGCGATCCCGCCGGCAACATGATCCGCATCCAGGAGTCGCGCTGAGCCGTCCGGCACCACAGTCGGGCGTGGGGCGGTGAACGCGAAACGCGACGCCGCCGAAAACGACAAACCCAACAACGGCAGACCCGACAACAGCAAACCAGGTGTACGGCGGGAAGCTGGTTAGATCGAGCCAGGCGGCTTGGCTCAAGCTGGGCAACGCAGGCGGTGACCGCGAAGGCGGCCCGCGTAACGGGGGGAGACACGATGAACAGGGCCACGAGGACGGATAGTCAGCCGCCCGCGCTGCCTGTTGCCGACAGTCACGATCTGATCCGCGTCCAGGGCGCACGCGAGAACAACCTCAAGAATGTCAGCGTCGAGATCCCGAAGCGGCGGCTGACGGTCTTCACCGGTGTCTCCGGCTCGGGCAAGAGTTCGCTGGTGTTCGGCACGATCGCCGCCGAGTCACAGCGGATGATCAACGAGACCTACAGTGCCTTCGTACAGGGTTTCATGCCGACGCTGGCCCGGCCGGAGGTCGATCTGCTGGCAGGGCTCACCACGGCGATCATCGTTGACCAGGAGCGCCTGGGTGCCAATCCTCGCTCCACCGTCGGCACCGTGACCGATGCCAACGCGATGCTGCGCATCCTCTTCAGCCGGCTCGGCCAGCCGCACGTCGGTTCAGCCCAGGCCTTCTCGTTCAACGTCCCCTCGGTGAGCGGCAGCGGTGCGATCACCGTCGAGCGCGGCGGTAAGACGAAGGCCGAGAAGGCGACCTTCAATCAGATCGGCGGCATGTGCCCGCGCTGCGAGGGCATGGGCAAGGTGACCGACTTCGACCTGTCCGCCTTGTACGACGACAGCAAGTCGCTCAACGAGGGTGCGCTGACGATCCCCGGTTACAGCGTGGACGGCTGGTACGGCCGTATCTTCAGCGGCTGCGGGTTCTTCGACCCGGACAAGCCAATCGGCAAGTTCAACAAGCGCGAGCTGCACGACCTGCTGTACAAGGAGCCGACGAAGATCAAGGTCGACGGGATCAACCTGACCTACGAGGGGCTGATCCCGAAAATCCAGAAGTCGATGCTGGTCAAGGACCGGGAGGCGATGCAGCCACACATCCGGGCTTTCGTGGACCGGGCGGTCACCTTCACCACCTGCCCCGATTGCGGCGGTACCCGACTCAGCGAGGCCGCCCGCTCGTCGAAGATCAATGGAATCAACATCGCCGACGCGTGTGCGATGCAGATCAGTGACCTCGCCAAGTGGGTTCGGGGCCTCGACGAGCCGTCGGTGGCACCACTGCTCACCACGCTGCAGCACACCCTCGACTCGTTCGTGGAGATCGGGCTGGGCTACCTCTCGCTCGACCGGCCATCGGGGACGCTGTCGGGCGGCGAGGCGCAGCGTACGAAACTGATCCGGCACCTCGGCTCCGCACTCACCGACGTCACCTACGTCTTCGACGAGCCCACCATCGGTCTGCACCCCCACGACATCCAGCGGATGAACGACCTGCTGCTGCGGCTGCGGGACAAGGGCAACACGGTGCTCGTGGTGGAGCACAAGCCGGAGACGATCGCGATCGCCGACCACGTCGTCGACCTCGGCCCCGGTGCCGGTACGGCGGGTGGCTCCGTCTGCTTCGAAGGCCCCGTCGAGAAACTGCGGGCCAGCGGCACCCTCACCGGCCGCCACCTCGATGACCGGGCCACCGTCAAGGAGACCGTACGCACCCCCACCGGCAAGTTGGCGATCCGTGGCGCGAACACCCACAACCTCCAGGACGTCGACGTCGACATTCCGCTCGGGGTGCTCACCGTCATCACCGGCGTCGCCGGCTCCGGCAAGAGTTCACTCGTACACGGGTCGATTCCCGCCGATGCCGATGTGGTGTCGATCGACCAGGGCGCGATCCGCGGCTCACGGCGGAGCAACCCGGCGACGTACACCGGACTGCTCGAGCCGATCCGCAAGGCGTTCGCGAAGGCCAACGGCGTGAAGCCGGCCCTGTTCAGCGCCAACTCCGAGGGTGCCTGCCCCACCTGCAACGGTGCTGGTGTCATCTACACCGACCTGGCGATGATGGCCGGCGTCGCCACCACCTGTGAGGAGTGTGAGGGAAAGCGGTTCCAGGCGTCGGTGCTGGAATACCACCTCGGCGGTCGCAACATCAGCGAGGTGCTCGGGATGTCGGTGGCCGAGGCCAAGGAGTTCTTCGGCACCGGGGAGGCTCGGGTGCCGGCGGCGCACGCCATCCTCGACCGGCTCGCCGACGTCGGGCTCGGCTACCTCAGCCTCGGTCAGCCGCTCACCACCCTCTCCGGCGGCGAGCGGCAGCGGCTCAAGTTGGCCACGCACATGGCCGAGAAGGGCGGCGTCTACGTCCTCGACGAGCCGACCACCGGCCTGCACCTCGCCGATGTGGAACAACTGCTCGGCCTGCTCGACCGGCTCGTCGACTCGGGCAAGTCGGTGATCGTCATCGAGCACCACCAGGCGGTCATGGCGCACGCCGACTGGATCATCGACCTCGGCCCCGGTGCAGGTCACGACGGCGGTCGGATCGTCTTCGAAGGCACTCCCGCCGACCTGGTCGCCGCCCGATCCACCCTCACCGGCGAGCACCTCGCGGCCTACGTCGGCACCGGCGACTGAGCCGAAAGAAACATAGTCTTATCTTCGTGAATATCGCCTAGCATGCCAATTCATGAAGAACTTCTACGTTTTGGCAACTGGTCGGGGTACGGCTCCGAGTACGCGTTCGCGGCCTCGGAGCCGATCGCTCCGAGCGTCCCTCGCCCTCACGGTGCTCGCCGCCTCGGCCGCCACCGTCACCGCCTCCGTCGCCGCCCCCGCTCCGGCGTCCGCCGAGCCGGGCAAGGTGCACGTCTCGGAGAACTTCGATTCGGGCAGCATCCCGACGGGTTGGCGGATCATCGACGGCACCTGGAAGGTCCAGAACGGTCGCCTGGTCGGCACCTCCCCTGCCTCCGGCGACAACTTCAAAATCACCTTCGGCACGTACCTGGAGCACTTCCGCGTCGACGCCACCGTCCGCTTCGAGTCGGTCGTCTCCAGCACCCGGTGGACCTCGGTCGGCATGGACGTACCGGCCAACGGAAGCACCCCGTGGTGGATCGCCACCATGCGCAGCGGCACCACCGCCGCCAACGGCCTCGAATTCGGTGAGCGCACCACCGCCAACGCCTGGAACGTAACCAACACCGGTGCCGCACCGAGCGCTGCGGGCACCGGCCGGGACGTACAGGTCAGCATCGAGGTACACGGCAGCCAGGCCCGCTGGATCTACAACGGTCGGGAGGCACTGCGCACCAGCAGCCTGCGCCGCTCCGGCAGCGGCGGACAGGCGTTCTTCGTCAACGGTGCCACCGTCTCGTTCGACAACGTACGGGTCACCGAACTCGCACCGAACAGCTTCATCCGTACGCCGGACAGCCCGTTGACGGTGATCGCCCACCGTGGCGCGTCCTCGGCCGCCCCGGAGAACACCCTGATCGCGCAGGACGTCGCCCGGCGGGGCGGTGCCAACTGGATCGAGACGGACGTGCAGCCCAGCAAGGACGGCGTCCCGTTCATCCTGCACGACAGCACTGTGGACCGGACCACCAACGGCACGGGCGCGATTCGTACGCTGACCAGCACCCAGCTCAAGGCGCTGGACGCGGGCAGCTGGTTCGCGCCGTACTACGCCGGAGTACGGCTGCCCACCCTGGCCGAACAGTTAGCTGACCTGCGCGACCGGGGCGGCAACATGTTCCTGGAGATCAAGAGTGGGCACACCAAGGCCGAGGTGTCGCAGATCGTCTCGGTGATCCGCCAGCAGAGCATGACCGAGCGGGTGCTGGTGCAGAGCTTCGACGTTGACGCCCTGCGCTACGCCCGTGAACTGGCCCCGGAGCTGCCGCTCGGGTTGATCCGCAGCACCCTCGACGCCGACCCGGTGGCCACCGCCACGGAACTCGGCCTCGCCGCGTACAACCCGTCGAACGCCGCGCTGCTCACCAAGCCGGCAATCATCGCCGACCTGCACCGGGCCGGCGTCGCGATGATGGTCTGGACGGTCGACACGGCCGGCTCCTGGCAGCAGCTCGAACAGCTCGGTGTCGACGGGATCGTCACCAACCGTCCGGCCGAGCTGGCCGGCTGGAACGCGGCCTTCCTCCAGGGCTAGCAACCCACCCGTCGTCCTGGTCGGGTGCGCTCCGGATATCCGGCCACGCACCCGACCGGGCATCCGGCCACGCACCCGACCAGAACGACGAACAACTGTGGTAGGTCAGGCGAGCGCGGTGGCCCGGACACCCGCCACGAACCGGGCCCAGTGGGTCGGGGCGAAGGCGAGCGCCGGACCCGCCGGGTCCTTGCTGTCCCGTACGGCGACCAGGCCGGGCAGGTTTTCCGCCACCTCTACGCAGCTACCGTCGGCCCCGCTGCGGCTGCTCTTGCGCCAGACTGCGCCGGTCAGCTCGGTCGGCGTGGTCATCTTGCCCTTGGTCGTCATGCCTTTGGTCATCGTGCCTCCCCTGAGAACGATGCGATCAGTTGACGGGATTCTTTCTCGTCCAACGCGACCGCCGCTATCCCCGACCAGATGGCCTCGTAGCACTCCAGCTCCTGGGGACGGTCCAGATAGAGCGCACCGGTCGGCCCCTCCTGATAGACGACGCTCGGCTCCCGCTCGTGCATCCTCGGCTCGGGAAAGTCCAGCAGGGCGAAGGTGCCGGCGACCGAGGCGGCGTGCGGACCAGCCCAGAGCGGCAACACCCGGATGCTGATGTTCTCCTGCTCGCTGAGGCGGAGCAGGTGCCGCAACTGCTCCACCATCGCCACGTGGTCGGCGAGCGGCCGACGCAGCACCGCCTCGCTGAGGACGAACTCAAGGCTCGGCGCGGTCAGCCCCCGCCGGCGCAGCAACCGCTGCCGCCGCTGGCGCAACCGCATCCGGCGCTCCCGTTTCTCGTCGGTCAGCTCCGGTCGGCCGATCCGGATCACCTCGGCCATGTAGGCCGGTGTCTGGAGCAGCCCGTGCACCAGCTCACCGTCGTAGAAACGGATTCGGGCCGCCTCGGACTCCATCACCACGTACGGCTCGAACCACTCCGGCATGATGTCGTCGTACGCCTGCCACCAGCCCTTGGCCGTGCCCTGCCGGGCCAGGTCGATGAGCATGGCGGTCAGCGGCGGCGGCGCGTTGTAGAGATCGCAGAGCGTCTGTACGTCGAGCGGGCGTACCGTGCCGAGGCCCTGTTCGATCCGCCAGATCTTCTGCCGGGTGCAGTCCAGGGCGTCGCTGACCGTGTTGAGTGACAGATTGCCCTCGTCCCGCAGTCGCTGGAGATAGCGACCGAGTTGCCTTCTCGGCATGCCCGAGGCCGTCTGTTTCATGACGCGATCCTCCGTGTTACATCGCGCAACGTGGGGACGTTGCAGGATGGGGTTCACCGCCGATATCAGGCCGTCAAGCAGGCCAAAACACGGTCGGTGACCAGTTCGTCGCGCGGAATGTTAGTGGCTATCGCGCGGTTTGGGAGGGGCCAGCAACGGCGCGTTTTCGGCCTGCGTGACTCCGGCCGGGCTTGATGCTGACGAATCGGAGTTGACCCTGACGCGACGTGAGGCTCGATCCTCGGACAGGTGAGAGATCCTGGAACAGTGACCACACCGTTCCGACACCGCAACCCCGGCCCGTTCCGCCGGGCGGCCGACGCTGGCGCCGACGTACCGGCAGACCTGACCGTCGGGCAGGTCGCGGCGCTGGTCGGGGTGAGCGTACGGACGCTGCACCACTGGGACGAGATCGGCCTGGTACGCCCCAGCGGACGTACCCGCGCGGACTACCGGGTGTACTCCGGCAGCGATATCAGCCGGATCCACCGGGTGCTCGTCTACCGCGAACTGGGGCTGCATCTGGCCGAGGTCGCCCGGTTGCTCGACGACCCCGAGGTCGACGAGGTCGCACACCTGCGTCGGCAGCGCGCACTGCTCAGCGGCCGGATCTCCCACCTGCGCGAGATGGTCTCGGCAGTCGATCGCATGTTGGAGGCGAAGCAGATGGGCACACCACTTACCCCGGAGCAGCAGAGCGAGATCTTCGGAACCGACTGGCGCCCCGAATGGGCCCAGGAGGCCGAGGAACGGTGGGGCAACAGCCCCCAGTGGGCGCAGTCGCAACAACGTATGGCGGCAATGTCCCGGGAGGAACGCGAGCAGGCCCGGGCAGCCGGCGAAACGCTCAACGCCGACCTGGGCGCTGCCAAGCGCGCTGGCGTTCAGGCCGGATCGGCCGAGGCCAACGCGCTGGCCGAACGGCACCGCGCCATGATCAGCCAGTCCTACGACTGCACGCACTCGATGCAGGTGTGCCTGACCAGGATGTACGTCGAGGACCCGCGCTTCACCGCGTTCTACGAAAAGATCGAGCCGGGCCTGGCGGTCTGGCTGCGTGAGGTGATCGGGGCCAACGCCCGCAGCCACGGCGTCGACCCGGAGACGGCAACCTGGGAATAGTCCCGTACGACGCCTCTGCCCGTAGATAGGTCGTCGCAAAATCCGGCTGGCGGTCGATGCCGACACCGGCCAAGGCCGCCAGCCGGACGACGGTAGCGACCGATTCCCACGGGGGCAGCCGGATCCTCCGGTCTCGCCGGAGGCGCGATTCCGATGAGGAGGAAACCACCATGCCGGGAACTTAAGTCCTCACGTCGCGTCAAGGTCCATCGGCTTGACTCTCACGTCGCGTCATGGCGAAGCCTGGGTGCCATGACGGAGACGACGCATCCAAGGCGACCGCCGATGAGGCAGCACGCGACTCCCTCCGGCTCGGTCATCGAAAGCGCAGCAATCGACGGCACGGTCATCGACGAGGCACGCCATCGGGTAGCCCGCCGGGTCGCTGACGTCCTCCGGGCCTCCGGGGGAAACCAGCGAATCTTCCTGATCGACGACGAGGAGAACATCAAACAGGCCATCCGATGCGGGGTACGCCTCGACAGCGTCTACCGCACGATGGGTCAGGCAGCCATGGGTGGAGCACTCCTCACCGCGATCCCCGCCGGAGTCCCGTGCCAGGTGCTCACCGACGACGTGGCACGGGCGCTCTTCGGTGCCGACAAACGATCACGTGTCTTCGCCCTCGCTTACCGGCCAGCCCTGCCGGAACTGTCGGACCTGACGGACCGTCCCGGCGACATCGTGGTGCTCGACGGGGTACGACTGATGGGCAACATCGGCGCCGTGACCCGTACGGCGTGCGCGTTCGACGCGGCCGGGGTCGTACTCGTCGACAGCGGTCTCACCTCGACCGTCGACCGCAGGCTGATCCGCGCCAGTCGGGGAATGGTCTTCGCGCTGCCCGTCATCCTCGCCACCCGGCAGCAGTTGCAGAGCTACCTGCACCGGCAGGACATCCCGCTGGTGAGCCTCAGCCCCCACGCATCCGCGCCCCTCAGTACGGCGGGCCGCATCGGCCGACGCCTGGCCCTGTTGCTGGGCAGCGAGCGCCGGGGTGCCTCGGAGAGCCTGGAGAAGAGCGCGGCGCGCCGGTACCACGTGCCGACGAGCCCTGACGTCGAATCGCTCAACGTCTCCGTCGCAGCCGCGATCGCGCTCTATGAACGCCGAAACCGGACGGCGGCCGAACCGCCCGCTCCGGGTGTTAGGAAGGGCCCCTTCTTATACAAAAAGCGATAAGAAGGGGCCCTTCCTAACAAGCAAAAGCTAGGGCAGCGCGGCGACCAGCTCGGCGACCGAACGGCGGCGGCCGGTGTAGAACGGGGTCTCCTCGCGGACGTGCCGACGGGCCCGGGAGGCACGTAGGTCGCGCATCAGGTCCACGATCCGGTGCAGCTCGTCGGCCTCGAAGGCGAGCATCCACTCGTAGTCGCCGAGCGCGAACGAGGCAACCGTGTTGGCCCGTACGTCGGCGTAGCCCCGAGCCTGCCGGCCGTGCTCGGCCAGCATGTCCCGACGCTCCTCGTCCGGCAGCAGGTACCACTCGTAGGAGCGGACGAACGGGTAGACGCAGAGGTAGTCGCGGGCCTGCTCACCGGCCAGAAACGCCGGAATGTGGCTCTTGTTGAACTCGGCCGGCCGGTGCAGCGCCATCTGCGACCAGACCGGGGTCAGCGCCCGGCCCAGTGCGGTACGGCGCAGCAGGCCGTACGCCTCCTGGAGGGCGTCGCTGGAGGGCGAGTGCCACCAGATCATCAGATCCGCGTCGGCCCGCAGCCCGGACACGTCGTAGGTGCCGCGCACTACCACGTCCTTGCTGGCCAACTGCTCGAAGAGGGCGTCTACCTCGGAGGCGACACCGTCGCGCAGTGCGGGCAGCGGCTGGCTGGCCCGGAACACCGACCACATCGTGTAGCGGATGGTGTCGTTCAACTCGCGCAGCCGGGCTGCGTTGGACTGTTCCGCAGTCATGATTGATCTCATCCTTCCAGGGCTTTGATGATCTCGTCGGCCGCTGTCTCGCCGGAGCGTACGCAGATCGGGATGCCCACCCCGTCGTAGCCGGCACCGGCCAGGGTGAGCGTGGGGTGATCCGCCCGCAGGGTGGCCCGGGCGGCGGCCACCCGGTCCGGGTGGCCCGGAGTGTACTGCGGCAACGCGCCGCCCCACCGTTGCACGTGAGCGGCGACCGGCGCGGGCAGTCCCGCCCCGCCCCCCGACGACCCGGCCGAGCCCAGCGCTCGGGCAACGATCGTCGACAGTTCCGCGTGCACCTCGGCGATCAGCTCGTCGTCGGCGCGTTGCAGCAGGTGCTCCTCGCCGTACCGGCCGATCGAGGCGCGGACCAAAACCATGCCGTCCGGCCGACTCAGGTGCGCCCACTTGGTGGTGAAGAAGGTGGCCGCCTTGATCAGGGTGCCCTCGGTGGCTGGCACCAGAAAGCCGGAGAGCTCCGGCAGCGGCGTCGCCGGCAGGGCCATGGCGACCAACCCGACGCTGGCGTAGTCGAGCGCCCCGACCAGGGCTGCCACCCGAACGTCGACCCCGGCGAGCAGTCGCCCGGCCGGGCGGGCCGGCAGGGCGAGCACCACCGCGTCGACCTCGACCAGCTCCGGGTCGCGGGTCGGGCCGACCACCAGCTGCCAGCCGCCATCCGGGGTGGGGGTGAGTTCACGTACCGCCGCGTCCAGCCGGATCCGCGTGTCGACCCCGTCGCCGGTGTCCCGCGCCTCGAACGCGTCGACGGCGGCGGCGACCAGCCGACTCAGGCCACCGGCCACGGTGGCGAAGACCGGAGCGCCGGTGGGACGGGGGGCGGCGGCCTGCGCCGCCCGTACCGCCCCGGTCAGGGTGTGTTCGGTGCGCGCGGCGCGGGCCAGGCCGGGCATGGTCGCGGTCAGCGACAGGCTGTCGGCCCGCCCGGCGTACACCCCGCCCAGCATCGGGTCGACCAGCCGGTCGACCACCTCGTCGCCCAGCCGCCGCCGGACCAGCTCACCGACCGACAGGTCCTCGTCCGGGCCGAGCAACGGCCGGCCCTCGTCGAGGTCCCGGTCCGCCGCCGGCTGGGCGACCGTGGCCACCTTCGCCAGATCCCCGGGTACGCCGACCAGGGTGCCCCCGGGTACGGGCTTCAGCTCCCCGCCGATGAGCAGTCCCGCCTGCCCGGTCGTCGGGTGCACCAGCGAATCCGCCAACCCGAGTCGACGGGCCAGGGTGAGCACCGCGGAGTCCGCGCCGGTCGGGTCCCGCATCAGGAACGCCTCGGCGCCGGTTTCGACCGGTGAACCGGCCAACGAACCGGTGCGCAGCTTGCCGCCGAGCGCACCGGACTGCTCGTAGATGGTGATCTGGGTGCCGGCGGGCGCGCGGTCGCGCAGCCGAAGCGCGGCGGTCAACCCGGTGATACCGCCACCCACTACAGCGATCCTGGACGGTGTCCGCATGCTTCCCAGCCTGTCAGGTCCGATGTCCGGCTCCGCACCCGGGCACACGGTTGTGACATTCGCGGCCCGGGACCAATGGCCCTTGCCAGCGGGGCTGACCGGCGCCCGCTGATCAGCGGGGCTGACCAGCGGCGTTATGGGTCATCCTCGTGCGGAGACGCGGTGCACCAGGTCGACCACCCGGGTCAGTACCTCGGGGTCGGTCTCGGGGAGTACCCCGTGTCCGAGGTTGAACACGTGACCGGGAGCGACCTGTCCTTCGATCAGGATGCGCCGTACCTCGGCCTCGATCACCGGCCAGGGTGCGAACAGCAGGCACGGGTCCAGGTTGCCCTGCACCGCCTTGTCCGGCCCGATCCGTACGGTGGCCGCGTCCAACGGCGTACGCCAGTCGACGCCGACCACGTCCGCGCCGGCTTCTCCCATCGCCCCGAGCAGCTCGGCGGTACCGACCCCGAAGTGGATGCGGGGCACCCCGGTGTCGGCCAGTCCGGTCAGCACGGCAGTGGAGTGTGGCAGCACGTAGCGGCGGTAGTCGGCCTCGGAGAGGGTGCCGGCCCAGGAGTCGAAGAGTTGCACCGCGGAGACACCGGCCCGGATCTGCACCCGGAGGAACTCGGCGGTGACCTCGGCCAGGCGGCCGCAGAGGGCGTGCCACACCTCGGGTGCGCCGTACATCAGCGCCTTGGTCTTGGCGTGGGTACGCGAGGGGCCGCCCTCGACCAGGTAGCTCGCCAGGGTGAACGGCGCACCGGCGAAACCGATCAGCGGGGTGTCCCCGAGTTCTGCGACGAGCAGCCGGACCGCCTCGTCCACAAAGGAGACGTCGGCAAGCGTGATCGGCCGGATCCGTTCCACATCGGCGGCGGTACGTACCGGTTCGGCCACCACCGGTCCGGTTCCGGGCACGATGTCCAGGTCGATCCCGGCCGCCGCCACCGGTACGACGATGTCGCTGAACAGGATGGCCGCGTCCACGCCGTGTCGGCGTACCGGCTGCATGGTGATCTCACACACCAGATCCGGACGGCGGCACGACTCCAACATCGGGATACCGGCACGGATCTCGCGGTATTCCGGCAACGACCGGCCGGCCTGCCGCATGAACCAGACAGGTGTGTGGGGCACCGGCTCGCGCCGGCAGGCCCGCACGAACGGTGAATCGGAAGGTCCGCCCGGTGACGGTTCTTCGCCCTGCGCGACCGGGCCGGTAAACATGTTGGTCATCGCCGTCATCGTGCCACGTGATCAGATCGGCGCGACGGGCACCGCCGGCTTTTGTGACGCCCGTCCGACCGTTGTGGCACCCGTGGCGACGGTTATGGCGCGGGTCGGCCGGCGCGGCGATCCACCACCTCGCCGACAGTCGGCTTAGGCTGCGAACATGGTGCCCCCGACCGTACTTCCCGAGACCTTCGCCCGTGCGGTGGCCGGGTTGCGGAGCGTGGCACCCCGCCCGGAGATCGTGCTCGAAGAGGTGGGTGCTCCGAAACGACTGGCGCCGTACGCCTTCGCGCTCAGCGCGACGGTCCTGCGCGACGGCGAGGAGGTGGCCACCGGCCGGCTCATCCTGCTGCACGACCCGGCGGGCCACGAGGGTTGGCAGGGTTTCCTGCGGATGGTCACCTATGTGACCGCCGACCTTGAGGTCGACCTGGCTGCTGATCCCCTGCTCCCAACGGTGGGCTGGGCCTGGTTGACCGACGCGCTCGACGCGCAGGACGCCAGCTACCGGGCGGTCGGCGGCACGGTCACCCAGACGATGTCGACGCGGTTCGGCGATCTGGCCGGGCCACCTCCGGCCGGCGACATCGAGATCCGGGCATCCTGGACGCCATTGGATGAGGACCTCGGCGGTCATCTGCTGGCCTGGTGCGCACTGCTGGCCTCCACGGCCGGCCTGCCGCCACCCGGGATCACCCCACTACCCGAGACGCGCTCCATCGGCACCCGCTGACGCGGACGCGACCGGGACAACAATCGGCGCGCGTCCGACGGAGGCGGGGCATCACAACCGGTGCGTGCCTGACGCACGCAGGGCACCACAACCGGCGAGGGCCGCCCCGCGGAAGCGGGACGGCCCTCGGTACGAACGGTATCGGTACGATCGGACTCGACTAGAGGTACTTCTCCGCTTCGTTGCAGATCGTGTTGAGGCCCTTCATCGCCTGGTCGTAGGCGGCCTTGTTGTTGGCCGCCGCCGCACTGAGGGCGGCGGTGAGCTTGTTCAGGCAGTCACCGATGACCTTCTTCTGCCGGGCCTGCTCGTCCCGGTCGTTCTTGGTGCCGGTCAGGTCCTGCTCGACGCTCTTGACCTTGTCGTTGGCGGCCTGCAGATCCTGCTTGAGCTTCTCGATCTCCGCATTGTTCAGAGTGATCTTGCCGTCCCGGTCGGCGACCTGAGCGGTCAACTCCTTCTCGGTGCGGCTCAACTCACTCGACTTGGCCACGAAGAGGCCGGTCATGACGCCACCGATCACGAAGAGCAGTCCGGCGACGATCGCCAGGACGAGGACCTTCCGGCCCCCGCCTCCACCGCCCGCGCCCGGAGCCGGGGCGCCGTACGGGGTGGGCGGGCCGGGTGGTCCGGACATCGGCTGGCCGAACGGCGGTGCCGAGGCTTGACCCGTCGAGTAGGCCTGCTGGCTGGGCACCGGCGGGCTGGAGACCGGGCCGGCGCCGAACGGGGGCGTGGAAACCGGACCGGCTGCCCCGGGGTAGCCGCCCGAGGCGGGCACCCCCGGGTTCTCTGCCGGCGGGTAGGCGGTCTGGTGGAAGGCCGGCATCGGTGCCGTGGGGGCTGGCGTCCCCGAGGTCGGCGCGCCGGAGGCCGGCGCGCCATAGACCGAGCCGGTGTTGGGGGTCGGATACCCGGCCCCGCCGGGTACTCCCGGCTGCGGGGGATTGCCCGGCGGCGTGGTGCCGCCGTAACCGGGCGGTGGGTAGGACATCTTGTTCCTCCAGTGAAGGCGGCAACCGCGATGATCTGGGGGGTGCCGGGCCGGAAAGCCCGCCCGGCTGGTAAATCAGCAGATTCGGAACTTGTCGCAGGCGATCTTGATAGGTACGGCCAGGCCGATGCCCTCGGCGTTGCGGGCCTTGGCGGTGGCGATGCCGACCACCTCCTTCGATCCGTTGATCACCGGACCACCGGAGTTGCCCGGGTTGATCGGCGCGTCGAACTGGATCACCGAGCTGTTGCCGTCCTTACGGGAGGCGCTGACCACACCGCTGGTCACGCTGTCTTCCAGGCCGAGCGGGGCACCGACCACGACGATCTGCTGGCCGGACTTCACCGCCGCCTGCGCCGTCACCAGCCCGGTGAACTTGGCGTCGCTCCTGAGGTGGGCGACGTCGTTCTCCTTGTCGACGTCCACGATCGTGGCGGGATAACGCTGGTCCGTACGCTCCAGGAAGACCTCTCGACCGCCGCTGTTCCACACCGACTCGACAACGTGGAAGTTGGTGAAAAGGTTCGCGCCGCCGCTGGCGGTCGGCTTACCGACCGCGAAGGCGGTGCCGGTGAACTGGCCGGCCCGGACCCGGAAGACGCTCGGCAGTACCGCGGCGGCGATCGCCTCCGGGTTGAAGACGTTGCCGGCTTGCTTCTCCAGCGTCTCGGTCCGCCCCTCCAGGCCGTCGAGCCGCTGGGTGTCACCGGCCTGCGCCTCGGCCTGTTTCCGATCGGCCTTGTCGAGCTGGTCGGAGAGCTGGTTGAGCTGGAAGGCCTGCACACCGGCCACCACCAGCAGAATGAAGACCAGCACCAGTGCGGTCACCCCGGGCCACGCGGGACGGCGCCCCGAGCCGGGCCAGGTTCCGGCCGGCGCGGGGAAAGCGGGCGGTCCGCCCGACATCCCGACGCCCACCGGACCGGCCTGCGGTGGGACACCGGTCGTCCCGCCAAAGCCTGGCAGACCGGGCGGAGAACTCTGCGGCGCTGTCGGCACAGCCGGCGCGGCACCGGAGTACGGCGGTGGAACGCCCGGTCCCACAGGCGGCGCGGACGGTTGCCGCCCTGGCCAGCCGGCTCCCGGTGGCGGTGGCGGAGTGACACCGGGTTGGTAACCCGGCACTCCCGTCATCGGCGGGGTCCCTGGGGCACCGGCGGTCATCGGCTGGGACGGCACCATTCGCGGTGGCATCGGGCCCGGCCGGACCTGGGCATGCACGTCGTCACCGGGGCGCGGCGCCGGCATCGACGGCTGGCTCGATGCGGGCGGCTGTCCCGGTACGGCAGGGCGCGACCCGCTCGGCGGCGGACCGTCGGATGCATGTGGCAGGCCGGGATTCGGTGTTCCGGGCTGCCCCGCATACGGCTCGTACCCAGAGGTCATGAATGGACGCCTCCCGTAGTCATTGGTTTCTACGATCGCACCACCGGACAACCCGCCCAGAGGGACCTGTAGCACGAGGCACCGTACCCGCACGGTGTGTCTTTGTCTTCCCCGATGTCCGGCTTCGCGACGCTGGTGATAGACCGTTCGGACAAGGGGTAAACCGCTCGTTCGCCGAGCGCGCCACTCGACGCGCCGGCCCGGCTGCACGAGGGGGTCAGCGGCGCGCACTAGAGTTGTCAGGTGACCGACGAACCACCCCTGCGCCGTCGGGCCGCGCAACGCCAAGCAGGGAACGAGCCGCACAGCCTGCCGGCCTCCGCGTCGGAGCCCGAGACCGTGGGGCACGACCCAACGCCTGGCGGGCCCGTCCCGCTCCTCGCCCCTCGTGACGGCACTCCTGCCCCAGTCCAGACCCCGGACGAACTGGCCGAAGTAGTCGCCCGCTTCGCGGCGGGCACCGGTCCTGTCGCCATCGACGCCGAACGGGCCTCTGGATACCGTTACAGCCAACGCGCCTATCTCGTCCAACTCCGGCGGGCCGGTGCCGGTACCACACTGATCGACCCGCTGCCGCTGGATGATCTCAGCTCCCTCGACCAGGCCATCGCCGAGGCCGAGTGGGTCTTGCACGCGGCCAGCCAGGACCTCGCCTGCCTGGCCGAGTTGGGGTTGCGGCCACGCCGCCTCTTCGACACGGAACTAGCCGCCCGGCTGGCCGGATTCGAGCGAGTCGGGTTGGCCGCACTAACCGAACAGTTACTCGGTTTCACCCTGGAGAAGCACCACAGTGCGGCCGACTGGTCGAGCCGACCACTGCCCGAGTCCTGGTTGACCTACGCCGCTCTCGACGTGGAGATGCTCACCGACCTGCGGGACGCGCTCGCTGTCGAGTTGGCCCGGCAGGGCAAGGAAGGCTGGGCGGCCGAGGAGTTCGCCGCGCTGATCCGGTGGGGCGCGCAGCCACCCCGGCCTCGGGCGGACCCCTGGCGGCGTACCTCCGGCATCCACCGGGTCCGGGGGGCGCGCGCCCAGGCCCGGGTCCGGGCGATGTGGTACGCCCGGGACACGATCGCCGCCCGACGCGACTCGGCCCCGGGCCGGGTGCTGCCGGACGCCGCGATCATCGCCGCCGCCGAGTTGGATCCGAAGGACGAGCACACCCTGCTCACCCTGCCCGGGTTCGGCGGTCGGTCGGTGCGTCGGCTCGCCCGAACCTGGCTGGAGGCGCTGGACGAGGCCCGCCGGCTACCGGACTCCGCCCTACCGGTCAGCCCACCGATCGAGGGACCGCCCCCGCCCCACCGGTGGGCGGAACGCGACCCGGTGGCGGCGGCCCGGCTGGCCCGGTGCCGGGAGGTGGTGACCCGGCTCGCCGCCGAGCACACCCTGCCCCCGGAAAACCTGATCACCCCGGACTCGGTACGCCGACTGGCCTGGCTGCCGCCCGTGGAGATCACGCCGGAGAGCGTCGCCGAGACGCTCGGCGGCTACGGGGCCCGGAACTGGCAGATCGGCCTGATCGTCGAGGAACTCACGGTCGCCCTGCGCGAGCCCTGACCGCTGGTGGTGCGCCCCGGTGGCGTCGGCCCGGAAATCGGGTCGACGCCACCGGCGTGCCTATCCACCAGGGGCTCACCGCCTGGCCTGTCGGGTCGCCTCGACGGCGATCCCTGCCGCGAGCAGAACCAGTGCCGCTCCCCCGACCAGCAGGGGCGACGGTCCGGCCGGTTGCCCGTCGACCCGTACCGCGCCGAGGTAGTCGACGGCGGCGACGCCGTTGACCAAGAGGAACCACAGCGGAAGGTAGAGCGCCTGGAAGAGTCGGCTGGTCCGGCTGACCAGGCCCAGCACCAGCGCAAGGGACGGGATGAAGAACGCCCCGCCAACCCAGGCCGCCACGCCTGGCCAGTCAGCGGCCATCGCCAGCTTCAGCACCGGCCCGAGTCCGACCAGCGCGGTGAAGCCGACCCCGGCCGCCCATTCCGCGAGGAACCGGCGGTGGATCAGGGGGTACGCCCCGAGCAGCGACTCGACCCCGTTCTCGGGCCGCTGGGTGCCGAGCCGGGACCAGACCAGAATCGGCCATACCCAGACCAGGAGCAGCAGCGGAGTGGCGGCCACAGTGACCGGCACCAGGAGGCTGACGACGGTCAGCGCCAGGACACCGAGCCACCACCAGCGGGACCCGCCCCGGGCGAGGATGCGCAGCTCGCCGAGAACCAATCGACCGAAGGTGGCACCCGTACGGACCTCGCCGCGCGGCAGCCCACCGTAGGCCGTCGATCGGCTCGGGGCCGCGGTCATGGTCGGCGCGACCAGAGCACCAGCCGGCCCGGCACCGGCACCGGCACCGGCACTACCATCGGCCGCCCCGGCACCGACACCGGGCTGGGCCCGCAGCCGACCCCGGGCCGGGTCGAACCGGCCGAACCACAGCGCCCCCAGTGTCGCCAGCACCACCGCGACCAGGAGGAACACGAGCCGTTGCCCGACGAAGGCGGCGGAGAAGTCCAGCCCGGACCAGGTGAACGTCCGCAGCGGATGGTCCACATACATCAGTCCCAGGGCGAACTCGCCGTTGGCGCGATCGCCGTACTGGGCGATGATGTCGGCCCGCATCGACTCCCGGATCTCGCCGATGCCGAACCCACCGAAGAGGGCATCGGCGCCCTGTCCCACAAAGACGAAGACCAGCCACCCGAAGAACCAGACGATGTTGCCGAAGCCGCCTCGCAGTGGCCGGACCGTCTCGAAGAACACCGCTGCCGCAGCGGTCACCGCCAGGACCGGCAGCGCGATCAACACGAACGGCGACAGCAACGCGACCGGATCGACGATCCGGGACTCACCGCGCATCAACTGCATCATCAGCGCCGTACCGGCCAGGGCCAGCAGCATCGAGCCGAACACCAACAGGTTGCTGAGCCACTTCCCGGCCAGGTAGGTGGCCATCCGCAGCGGCGTCGCGGCAAGCAGTTGGCCGACCCGGGTCTGCTCGTCCCGGGCGACGGCGTTGCGTACGACGTAGAACCCGCCGAGGGTGAGCCAGAGCATGCCGGCGAGCGCGGTCACCGTACCGACGTAGGCGCTGTCGTAGACGCCCCGGAAGTTGCCGGCATTCAGGATCACCCAGCGTCCGTCGGCAGCCGGCGCCGCCAGGTAGCCCAGGCCGATCGCCGCCACCAGGGTCACCAGGTACGCCGGCCGGCGTACCCGCTCGCGGAAGTCCGCCAGGGCGAGTGCGCCGAGTACGCCCGCCCTCATCGGGGCACCGCCGGCAGCTCGCCGGTCCGCGCCCCGGGCCCGGGGACCACCCCGAGGTAGACGTCCTCCAGGTCGGGTGGCACAGCGATCGCGTCCGAGGTGGGCGGCCCGCTGGACAGCAGTCGGACCCGTACGCCGGCAGCGGTCCGTACCGTGCGGCTGACCACGTACCGTGCCTGGAGCTGGGCTGCCTCGGCCGGGCCGACCACCGTCTCCCAGACCTGCCCGGTCATCGTGGCCAGCAACTCCTCCGGGGTGCCCCGTCGCCGCAACCGCCCCTGCGCCATGATCGCGATGTCGTTCGCCACCGACTCGATGTCGGAGACGATGTGCGTGGAGAGCAGCACGATCCGGTCCGCCGCCAGGTCGCTGAGCAGGTTGCGGAACCGTACCCGCTCCTCCGGGTCCAGTCCGGCGGTCGGCTCGTCCACGATGATCACCCGAGGGTCGGCCAGCAGCGCCTGGGCGATGCCGACCCGGCGCAGCATGCCGCCGGAGTACCCGCCCAGTGGCCGCTTGGCTGCCTCGGTCAGGTTGACCAGCTCCAACAGTTCGTCGATACGGATCCGGGCGGACCGGGCCGACAGTCCCTTGACCGCGGCCAGATAGGACAGAAACTCCCGGGCGGACAGGTGGGGGTAGACACCGAAGTCCTGCGGGAGGAAGCCCAGCGTCTGCCGTAGCTCGTTCGGCCGGGCCACCACATCCGTGCCGTTGAACAGGATCTTTCCGCTGCTCGGCCGGGTCACCGTCGCGGCGATCCGCAGCAGGGACGACTTGCCCGCACCGTTGGGGCCCAGCAGTCCCAGCAGCCCGCTGCCGATCTGCAACGTCAGTCCGTCGATGGCCCGCTTCTGCCCTCGATAGACCTTCACGACATCGATCAATTCCAGTTGCACGTTCTGCTCCCTATCCGGCTTTCCGTACCGTGGCGTTGCCGTTCTCGGCTATCGCGTTGATCACCCGGGGACTCGCCGGATCGTTGGGCACGTCCGACTTCGCCGTACCGGTGTCGCTGGCAGTGGTGACGCGATAGGTCTCGGCTCCCGCCGGGAGGGTGACCTTGACGGGCCCGGTGCTGGACCGGGCCTCGACCCGGGTCGGCGCGGCGGCGAACGACAGGTCGACGCCGCCATTCGTCACCTGGGTGGTGACCTCAGCCGACCGCGAGCCGGTGACCGTGATGTTCGCGCCCGAACCGGTCAACCGCAGCTTGCCGGACGGGTCCTCGACCCGGATCCAGTTGTCCGTCACCTTGATCGTGAGGTCACCGGGGATGGCCACGGCCCGCACCGGCGCATCGCTACGCACGTCCACCGTGACCCCGGGCGGCACCTTGACGATGTGCCGCCCACCGCAGTTCAGGACCAGGCCGCTACAGGTGATCGTCAACTTCAGCGTGCCGTCGGTCAGCGACCAGTTCGCGTTCTTCCCGGTGGCGGCCTTGCCGGTGAGCGACCGCTGCACCTCGACCCCGTCGCTGGCACCGGCCACCAGGCGCAGGTCGGCGAGGCTGTTTTCGATGGTCAGTTTCGGGCCGGAGAACGGGAAACTCTGCGTGTCCTCCCGTTGCTCGTCCCGCGCCGCCAGGTCACCGCAACCGGACGCCCCGACCAGGGCTGCCGCGACGGCGGGCACCAGCAGCAACCGACCTGCCCCGCGTCGTACCGGCAGACCGGTACGCCCCCACACTCGAACGGGCAGTCGCCCTCGGCCCACTGTTGTCTCCGGCATCACCGATGCACCCTTTCCGCTGACCCAACATCGCCGGTTCAGCAGACCAGCCGGGGCATGGCGCGGGCACTACCAGCAGTTCCCCAAACCGAGGTAGGGCCAGGCATACCCGGTGACTATCCCCACGGGGATGGAGCGCCGCCGGGCCCACGCAATAACGTGCTGTGAGTGACCACCTCCCATCCACAGACCGCGCTGGCAGCGATCGGCGAACGACGCTTCCTGCGCACCGCGTGGCCGTGGCGGTCGCTGGCCTACCTGTCGACCACCCTGCCTTCGGCGCTCACCGCGATCGTCCTGCTGACCGTCTTCGGGCTCCCCTGGGCGGTGCTCGTGCGCTGGTTGACCACCCGCGCCGATCAGCCCCTCGGGCAACTGCTCTTCCTCGCTCTGCTCGGCACCGGGCTGATCGTGACCATCGGTCCGCTCGGTGCGATGCCGCTGGCCACGCTGGAACGGTTGCGGCTGCGCCTGATCGATGACCGGCCGATCACCGCCGGACACCGCCGACCGCCAGAGGCCACCCCCTGGGCGTGGCTACGGACCCGCTACACCGAGGCGGCCACCTGGCGCGAGCTGGGTTACCTCTGCCTGATGGCCACCGTGGTCCCGGTGCTGTACGGCGTCGTCGGGCTGATGGTGCTCCTGCTCGGGGTGTACACGGTGAGCCCGCTGCTGGTCCACGACGGTGAGGCGGTGACGCTCGGCTTCGGAGAGGTCACCACTGTCGGCGAAAGCCTGCCGTACGCGCTGATCGGCCTGCTGCTGCTCCCCACGCTGGTGCCCTACCTGCTGACCGGCCTCGCCGGGGTGCATGGCGCGCTGGCGCGGACCCTGCTGCATGGCGGCTCCGACGAGCGGCTGCGTGCCGAACTCGTCGAGGTGTCCCGGTCCCGGGCCCGACTGGTGGCCGCCTTCGAGGCGGAACGCCGCCGGATCGAGCGGGACCTGCACGATGGGGCCCAGCAGCGACTCGTCAGCCTGACCCTGCAACTGGGGCTGGCCCGGCTCGACCTGCCGCCCGGTTCCGCCTCGGCGCAGGCCGTGGCCAACGCCCACGAGCAGGCCAAACAGCTCATGGCCGAGTTGCGGGAACTCATCCACGGCATCCACCCGCAGGTGCTCACCGACCTTGGGCTGACCGCCGCGATACAGGAACTCGCCAGCCAGGCCACGATCGAGGTGGTGGTGGACAGTGAGTTGGCCACACGGCTAGCGGACCACATCGAGGCGACGGCCTACTTCGTGGTCGCCGAGGCGTTGACCAACGTCGCCAAGCACAGTGGTGCCAGCCGGGCGGCGGTGACCGTACGGCAGCAGCCCGACCGGTTGATCATTGAGATCGAGGATGACGGCCGGGGCGGGGCCGATCCGGCAGGTGGCACTGGCCTCACCGGCCTGGCCGACCGGGTCGCGGTGGTCGACGGGAGAATGTTGCTGTCCAGTCCGGTCGGTGGCCCGACCCGAATACGTGTGGAGCTGCCGTGCGGCTAGATCAGACTCCGGTACGGGTAGTCCTCGCCGAGGACGGTGTGCTTCTGCGGGAGGGGCTGGCCGGTCTGCTGAGCCGGTTCGGGTTCGAGGTCGTCGCGGCGGTCGGCGACGCCGACGCCCTCCTGGACGCCGTCGCCGAGCACCGGCCCGACCTGGTGGTGACGGACATCCGGATGCCGCCGGAGCACACCGACGAGGGGCTGCGGGCCGCCGTGTGGTTGCGCCGGGCCTATCCGGGGCTGGCGGTGGTCGCCCTCAGCCAGTACGTGCAGCAGGGCTACGCCGCCGACCTGCTCGACTCCGGGGACGGCCGCCGGGTCGGCTACCTGTTGAAGGACCGGGTGGTCGACGTCGAGGAGTTCGTCGCCGCACTCCGTCAGGTGGTCGACGGCGGCACGGTGGTCGACCCGCAGGTCGTACGCCAGTTGCTGCGCCGCCGCAACGATCCGGTGGCCCGACTGTCGGCCCGCGAGCGGGAGGTGCTCGCGTTGGTGGCCGAGGGACACTCCAACGCGGCCATCGCCCGTCTGTTGGTCGTCTCCGAGGCGGCGGTGGGCAAGCACGTCGGCAACATCCTGGCCAAGCTCGACCTGCCGCCGACCGATGACAGCAACCGGCGGGTCCTGGCGGTGCTGACCTATCTGCGTAGCGGCGGCACCGCCGAACAGTGAGGGGCGGCCGGTCTGCTGTCAGAGGCCGGCTGCGGTTCGGCCGGTCTGCTGGCCCGGTGGTCTGCTGGTCAGGCCGGCTGTGGGTCGGCCAGGATTCGGTCCCGCTGGGCAGACCACTCCAGAGAGTGCCGGATGCCGTCGGCGATGGAGTACTCCGGCTTCCAGTCGAGCAGCGTCCGCGCCCGGCTGCTGCGGGTGTACGAACCGGCCGAGTCCCCAGGTCGAGCGACGGTCTCCCGTACCCGCAGCGGCCGGTCCGCGACGGCCTGGAAGGCGTCAACGAACTCCCGCACGGTGGTGCCGTTGCCGGTGCCGAGGTTGATCACCTCGTAGGACCGGTCACCGCCGACCGGCAGCACGTCGTCGAACCGCCGCAGCGCCGCGACGTGTGCCCGGGCCAGGTCCCAGACGTGGATGTAGTCGCGGATGCCGGAACCGTCCCGCGTGGGCCAGTCGACCCCGGTGACCAGGAACTCCTCGTCCTGCTCGACGGCAGTGATCAACTTTCCGAGTACGTGGCTCGGCGTGCGGATCTGCAACCCGGTCCGCAGCTGCGGGTCGGCCCCGATCGGGTTGAAGTAGCGCAACGAAAGGGCCCGCAACCTGGTGGCGCCCGCAGTGTCGGCGAGCACCTGCTCCATCATCGCCTTCGTGTGCGCGTACGGGCTGGTCGGCGCGAGCGGGGAGGTCTCGTCGACGGAGAAGTCGTCCCCCGGCTGGTAGATCGCGGCGGAGGAGCTGAACAGGTAGCGCTGGCAGCCGTTGCGCAACACGTGCTCGATGAAGTCGACGGACTTGGCCACGTTCTCCCGGTAGTAGCGCAGTGGCTGGGCCACCGACTCCGGCACCACGATCAGCGCCGCCGCGTGCACCACCGCCGAGATCTCGGGATGCTCGGTGAAGATCCGGTCGATCAGCGTCCCGTCGGCGATATCTCCCTGGTAGAAGATCCGGTCCCGGGTGAACTCGATCCGGCCGGTGCACAGGTTGTCCAGGATCACCGGCTGTAGACCGTCGTCCAGGCAGGCCGAGGCCACCGTACTACCGATGAAACCGGCACCGCCCGCAACCAGTACCTTCAACGCCCACCTCCGGGTCGCTTCCGACGTTCCGCGCTCAACGTACCGGACCGGACGATGTCGCTAGACCTACTCGATGTGTCCTGGACCACATACCGCGCCTACCCACCCCTAGTTACCGACGAGTAGCATTCGAGGGAACGCCCGTGCCGGCGACCTACATTCGGCTCGTAGTGCCGCCTGTCGGCGCGGAGGCCGAATTATGGTCGAAAAGGAGGCTCCAGTGCCCCGTGAAGTCCGGGATGTCGTCTTCGTGGACGGCGTCCGCACCCCGTTCGGCAAGGCGGGTGGCATGTATGCCAACACCCGCGCCGACGACCTTGTCATCCGCTGCATCCGTGAGCTGCTGCGACGCAACCCGCAGCTGCCACCCGAGCGGGTCGAGGAGGTGGCCGTCGCCGCCACCACCCAGATCGGCGACCAGGGCCTGACCCTCGGCCGTACCGCCGCCCTGCTCTCCGGCCTGCCCAAGACGGTCCCCGGCTACTCCATCGACCGGATGTGCGCCGGCGCGATGACCGCGGTCACCACCGTGGCCAGCAGCATCGCCATGGGCGCGGTCGACGTTGCCATCGCCGGTGGCGTCGAGCACATGGGCCGCCACCCGATGGGCGAAGGGGTCGACCCCAACCCGCGCATCGTGGCCGAGAAGCTGGTCGACCCGTCCGCGCTGGTCATGGGCGCGACCGCGGAGAACCTGCACGACCGGGTCCCGCACATCACCAAGGAGCGCACCGACGCGTACGCGCTCGCCTCCCAGCAGAAGACCGCCAAGGCGTACGCCAACGGCAAGTTCCAGCCCGACCTGGTGCCGGTCGCGACCCGCGACCCGGAGACCGGCTGGGGTCTGGCCACCGTCGACGAGGCGCCCCGCGACACGTCGCTGGAGAAGCTGGCCACCCTCAAGACCCCGTTCCGCCCGCACGGCAAGGTCACCGCGGGTAACGCCGCCGGCCTCAACGACGGGGCCACCGCCAGCCTGCTGGCCGCCGAGGACGTCGCCCGCGAACTGGGCCTGCCGATCTCGATGCGGCTGGTCTCGTACGGCTTCGTCGGCGTCGAGCCCGAGGTGATGGGCGTCGGCCCGATCCCCTCCACCGAGAAGGCGCTGCGGATCGCCGGACTGAGCATCGACGACATCGGCCTGTTCGAGCTGAACGAGGCGTTTGCCGTACAGGTGCTCGCCTTCCTCGACCACTTCGGCATCGCCGACGACGACCCCCGGGTCAACCAGTGGGGCGGCGCGATCGCCATCGGCCACCCGTTGGCCTCCTCCGGCGTACGGCTGATGACCCAGCTCGCCCGGCAGTTCGCCGAGCACCCCGAGGTGCGGTACGGCCTCACCGCCATGTGCATCGGCATCGGCATGGGCGGCACGGTCATCTGGGAGAACCCGAACTGGGAGGGCAACAAGTGAGCACGAGGAGCGAGCCGGGTCTGCGAGCCCCGCAGTGCGAACGGAAGGTGGCACAGTGAGCACGAGGAGCGAGCCGGGTCTGCGAGCCCCGCAGTGCGAACGGAAGGTGGCACAGTGAGCGCACTCGCGTTTCCGAACGAGGTCGTGACCAAGGCGCTGGTACGCCTGGTGAACGTACCCGGGCTGGACCGGCCGGCCGCGCTGATCACGCTGGACAACGGCTTCGACCACAAGAAGCCCAACTCACTCGGGCCGGCCGGTCTGGCCAGCCTGGACAGCGCGATCACCGAGGCGCTCGCGGCCGAGCCGGCGTTCGTCGCGATCACCGGTAAGCCGTACATCTTCTGTGTCGGCGCGGACCTGACCGGCATGCCGCTGATCACCACCCACGAGCAGGCCCTGGAGATCGGCCGGCTGGGCCACCGGGTCTACGCCCGGCTCAAGGACAGCACCGTACCGACGTTCGCGTTCGTCAACGGCGCGGCGCTCGGCGGCGGCCTGGAACTGGCGCTGCACTGCCACTACCGGACGGTCTCCGGCGGCGCGGCGGCGCTGGCCCTGCCCGAGGTCTCCCTCGGCCTGGTGCCCGGCTGGGGCGGCACGCAGCTGCTGCCCAACCTGATCGGCATCCCGATGGCCGCCCAGATCATCATCCAGAACCCGCTGACCCAGAAGACGCTCAAGCCGAAGCAGGCCGCGGAGTACGGCATCGCCGACATCCTGCTGGAGCCGGCCGACTTCCTGGAGCGCTCCCTGGAGTGGGCCGCGGGAGTGGTCAAGGGCGAGATCACCGTGTCCCGGCCCGAGGTCGACAAGGACATGTGGGACGGCGTTCTCTACTTCGCCAAGCAGCAGCTCGACCAGCGCCTGCACGGCGCGGTGCCGTCCGCGAACCGGGCGCTGGAGCTGCTCGGCCTGGCCAAGGAGGCGTCGTTCGCCGACGGTACCGCCGCCGAGGACGAGGCCCTGGCCGACCTGCTGATGAGCGAGGAGCTGCGCAGCAGCCTCTACTCGTTCGACCTGGTACAGCGGCGGGCCAAGAAGCCGGTCGGCGCACCGGACAAGGAGCTGGCCCGCAAGGTCACCAAGGTGGGCATCGTCGGTGCCGGCCTGATGGCCTCCCAGCTCGCACTGCTCTTCGCCCGCCGCCTCCAGGTGCCGGTGGTCCTCACCGACCTGGACCAGGCCCGGGTGGACGCCGGTGTGGCGTACGTACACAAGGAGATCGACAAGCTGCTCGGCAAGGGCCGGCTCGACGAGGGTACGGCGGCCAAGCTGCGTGGCCTGGTCACCGGCTCGGTGGACAAGTCCGTCTTCGCCGACGCGAACTTCGTCATCGAGGCCGTCTTCGAGGACCTCAAGGTCAAGAAGCAGGTCTGGGCCGAGTTGGAGCAGATCGTCTCCCCGGAGACGGTGCTCGCCACCAACACCTCGTCGCTGTCGGTCAGCGCGATGGCGGCGGAGCTGAAGCACCCGGAGCGGGTGGTCGGCTTCCACTTCTTCAACCCGGTCGCCGTACTGCCGCTGCTGGAGATCGTCCGGGGCGAGCAGACCGACGACGCCTCGCTGGCCACCGCCTTCGCGGTCGGCAAGCAGCTGCGCAAGTCCTGCGTACTGGTCAAGGATGCCCCGGCGTTCGTGGTCAACCGGCTGCTGACCCGGTTCCTCGGCGAGATCTTCGCCGCCGTGGATGCCGGCACGCCGCTGGCGGTGGCTGACAGCGCGCTGGACCCGCTGGGTCTGCCGATGCGGCCGCTCGCGCTGCTGCAGTTGGTGGGGCCGGCGATCGCCTACCACGTGGGCGGCACACTACACGGGGCGTTCCCGGACCGGTTCGGGGTCAGCGACAACCTCAAGCGGATCGCCGAGTCCGGCAAGCCGATCATGGTGGACGACGAGGTCAACGCCGAGGTGGCCGCGCTGCTGGAGGTCGGCGACCAGCCGCTCACCGCCGAGCAGGTACGTCAGCGCGCCCTGGACGCGCTCGCCCAGGAGGTCCGGCTGATGCTGGACGAGGGCGTGGTGGCCGAGGCGCAGGACATCGACCTGTGCATGATCCTCGGTGCGGGTTGGCCGTTCCACCTGGGCGGCGTGACGCCGTACCTGGACCGGACCGGCACCGCCGAGCAGGTCACCGGCCAGCGCTTCCTCCCGCAGGGCGTGGCCAGCCTCCCCGCCTGACGTGTTGATGTAAGGAAGGGCCCCTTCTTATCGCTTTTTGCATAGGAAGGGGCCCTTCCTAACGCCGCAGGTTCTCCTCCACGTTCTTGCAGGCCGGCAGCAACTCCTTCAGACTCCGCCCGGTGCCGCCGATCTCGATCGGCCCGGTACGGCTTCCCGGCGGCAATTGCCGCATCGCCTCTTCCAGGATTCGACGTTTCTCCGCTTCGGTAAGCGGCTCAGCCAGTGGCGGCGCGACGAGTTCGCGTAGGCAGGGCTCCACCGCCGTGAACCGGGCCCGCTCGTCGGCGAGCTGCTGGTCCCGGGCGGCAAGCTGGGTCCGCAGCGCCGCCGACTGCTGTTCCTGGGCCGTATTCCGAACGGCGAGGTCCGCCGCCCGGCGCTGCTGGTCCCGCCGCTCACCATCGGCCCGCAGAAGAAACCCACCGAGTACGACTATGGCGAGGGCCAAGGCAGCTGCGAGCCCTCGCGTCAGCCCTCGTCGCCGGCTCCCCTCCCGACGTACGACGGTAGTGGCAACCGGCGCCGGCACAGGGCTTCTCTGCTCTGCCGGGTCGACGCCCCCGGCCACGGACGGCTCGATGCCCGACAGCTGTCTCCCTACGGTCCATGTGGGAGGTGATGGCCGGTGGGCAGACGCCCAGAGGTGTTCGTCCGGCAAGTGTCGACGGCCGAAGGCCAGCGCTTACAGCGGATCAGCCGCAGCGCGAAGGACCCGGTCAAGCTACGCCGGGCGATCGTGGTCCTGATGTCCGCCCAAGGCCAACCAGCCCCGGACATCGCCCACCTACTCCACACCAGCGAGGACTACGTCCGCGACGTGATCCACGCCTTCAACGAGCAGGGATTCACCGCACTCGACCCAAAATGGAGCGGGGGCGCACCGAAACAGATCGATGAGCAGACCCGTGACTGGATCTGCGTCATCGCCGGTGCGACCCCCCGCTTCCTCGGCAAACCCTTCTCCTGCTGGTCCCTGACAAAGCTGCGCGACTACCTGATCGAGACCGATCACGTCACCACGATCAGCGTCGAAACCGTGCGGCGGATCCTGCACGAACGCGGCGTGTCCTGGCAGGCCACCAAAACCATAGGCGTTGATTCGTCCGTTATGCGGCGGCTGATGTTGTCGATCATCGCGATATGGATCATGGCTCGGAGCTGGCCGGCAGGGTCTCGTAGTCGCGGACGAGTCTGCGGTGCAGCATCAGCCAGCCCAGGGTTCTCTCCACGACCCAGCGCCGTTTGACCACGTGGAAGCCTCTGGTCTCGGTGTTCCTCGGTACGACCTCGGCGTCGACACCGAGGGTGGCGGCGTGTTCGACGAACTGGTTCTTGAAGCCTGCGTCGTCCACCCATGTCTTGTGACTGACCTGTGTCAGTGGGTGTTGATCGATTGCCAGCGAAGGCCGATGGATTGACTTCTATGCCATTTAGGAATGACTGCCTGTGAGGTTTGTGACAATGGAGGATGACCGCAGACGGCGACGATCACTCTGCTCGACGGGTCCGTAGTATGCGGCAATGACAAGAAGCGAGCGGCTCGCGGAGCAGTTGGATTGGTACTGGCGCAAGAACCTGCGGCCACGGCTGGACGGTCTTACCGACGAGGAGTACTTCTGGGAGCCGGTGCGTGACTGCTGGAGCATCCGCCCACGTGGCACGTCGGCCGCACCGATGTCGACAGGTTCGGGGAAATGGACGTTGGACAACGCGTCCCCTGACCTGGTGCCGACGCCCGCGCCGGTGACCACGATTGCCTGGCGGCTGGCGCACATCATCGTCTCCTGCCTGGGCTATCGGGTCGGATGGTATTTCGGCGGCCAGGATGTCGACTCTGAGACATTCGCCTACGCGGGGACCGCTGACGAGGCGCTGAAACAGCTCGATGAGATGTATGGGAGATGGAACGCGGGAGTCCGCGAGCTCTCGGACGCTGACCTGGACAATCCGCCCACGGTGGGTCCCGAGCGGTTTTCCATGGAGAACAGGGTCCTGCACGTCAACAGGGAACTGATCCATCACGGTGCCGAGATCTCCCTGCTGCGCGACCTCTACCGCTGGCAGGACGGAGCCGGACCGCACCGAATATGACTTTCGGTAACCGGCGATCGAGCTTCGGAGACTTACGTGGAGTCCGTGACGCTCCATGGCTGCTGCCGCCGATAGGCCTCACGATCTTTAACCGCCGTTCTGCCTTCCCTACGTTCTCCTTCGGCGCAGGACAGCGTCATCTTCCGTCGCCGATATGCCTCCTGGCGACACCGCTGAGAGCATGTCCGGCGCTGTGACCTACGACTTCCTTCTGGCATAGGGCCTGAACAGACTGGGCAGCGCGGTGATTCAAGGGATTCGTTGCGGGGTCGGTTTCTTGTTCGGCGCAATCGCGGAAAGCATTACCATCGGCAGTTCCGGACGTCGTCAGATTTGAAGCAGGTGACGGAGCGTGGCTGTTCCAGCTGCTGGCGGGGCGTTCGGACGGCGGTTGATCGAGGGCGGCATACCGCGAAGCTGGTTGCGTTGGCAGGGCTCGCTTGCCGCGCCGGTCGCTGGCCTGCCGGATCCGGGCCGACCACGGCTCGCCCGGCAACTCCCCGTCGCCAAGCTGCAAGGTGACACTCTGCTAACTAGCAGGGCCAACAGCGTCCCGGCCACCATGCTGGTCACCGCGAGCGGCAGAAAGGGCTGCTGGTAAATCCTCCACAATGGATGAAAGATGTACGCCCGCGAAGAACGGATACGTCAGCAGTGGTCGAGGCGGGGCGCGGGAATGATAGTGACGGGCATCGACCGCACCTCCTCTCCTCTGTCAGGCTGACCGGCGGGCAGCCTGACACGTGATCGGAGATGGACGCAACAGGCTTTCAGCCTGCCGGCGTCTCCGTGGTGCCCGCCGACGACAGCAGTTGAGCGCGCGGATCGGTCGGGGCGGTATCGGTCGTACCAGCGCCAACCGGCGCCGAGGCGGCCACGACCGGGGTGGCCCCGGCTGCCGGCAACGTCACCGTCACCTCCAGCCCTCCGCCCGGCTGGGCGACCACGTTCACCGTGCCGCCGTGCGCGTCACAGACCGCCCGTACGATCGACAGCCCCAGGCCGGAGCCCCGCGCACCGGTACGCTCCCGACCACCGCGCCGGAACGGCTCGAACAGCCCTGGTACGTCCGCCTGGTCCACCTCGAAGCCGGTGTTGCCGACGACCAGCCACACCTGCTCGTCGTCCGAGCCGGTACGCGCCCAGATCCGGCCGTGCAGGTGGTTGTAACGCACCGCGTTCTCCACCAGGTTGCCGGCCAGCCGCTCCAACAGCCCGGGGTCGCCGACCACCGGAGCCGGCTCCAGCGTCCGGCTGATGTCCAACTTGAGCCGGGTGGCCTCGTGCCGTACCGCGGAGAGCGCGGCGGCCACCCCGTCGGCCAGGTCAACGGGCACCTTACGCCCCAACCGCCGCCCCGTCTGGGCCTCGCTGCGGGCCAGCACCAGCAACGCGTCGACCAGACCGTTGGCCCGCTCGGAGGCATCCCGGACCACGATCGCCATCCGCCGGAACTCGGCCACGTCCGCCTCGTCGTCGGAGAGCGTCACGTCGATCTCGGTACGCATCACCGCCAGCGGGGTACGCAACTCGTGCGAGGCGTTGGCGACGAACCGTTTCTGTGCCTCGAACGCCTCGGCTATCCGGTCCAGCATCGCGTCGAAGGTGCCGGCCAGTTCGGCCACCTCGTCGTCCGCCCCGGAATACCGGATGCGCTGGTCCAGGGTCTCCTCACCGAGCCGCCGAGCGGTCGCGGTGACCTGGTGCAACGAGCGCAGCGAGCGACCCGCCACGGCGTACGCACCAGCCACCCCGACGACGCTGATCGCCAGCAGCGCCACCAGCCCCTTGGCCAGCAGTTCGCTGGTCGCGTTCTCCACCAGCCGCTGCTGCCACTGTCGGGCGTCCATCGTCGCACCGTCGGCGAGCACCACCGTGGTGCCTGGCTGCAACTCGTCGGTTGGCCGCAGCGCGTCGCCGACCAGCAGCCAGGCGAGCAGGATCAGGGTTGCCCCGGCACCCACCAGCAGGACACCGTTGAGCATGGTCAGCCGTAGCCGCAACGTCGGCCGCAGCCACGGCCGCCGGTTGGTCAGATATACGGTCATGCGGTCACCTGGCCCGGCAGTCCGTCCACGGGCATCCGATATCCGGCACCGACCACGGTCTCGATCAGCGGTGGGTCACCGATCTTCTTACGGAGGGTCCGCACGGTGACCCGTACGGTGGTGGTGAACGGGTCGGTGTTGGCGTCCCAGACCCGTTCCAGCAGTTCCTCGCTGGAGACCACCGCGCCCCGGGCCTTGAGCAGTTCCTCCAGCACGCCGAACTCCTTGTTGGTCAACTCGACCGGTGCGCCGGCCCGGGTGGCCATCCGACGGGCCGGGTCGACGACCAGGTCGGCGACGGCCAGCACCGGCGGCGCGGGCGGGGTGGCCCGCCGTCCCAGGGCCTGTACCCGGGCGACCAACTCGTCGAAGGCGAACGGCTTGGGCAGATAGTCGTCGGCCCCGAGTTGCAGCCCTTCGACCCGGTCGGCGACGGTGCCGCTCGCGGTGAGCATCAGCACCCGGGTCAGGGTGCCCGAGCTGACCATGTCGGCGCAGATCTGGTCACCGTGCATGCCGGGCAGGTCCCGGTCAAGGACCAGCACGTCGTACCGGGTGACGAAGGCCATTTCATGTCCGACGGAGCCGTCGTAGGCGACGTCCACCGCCATTCCTCGGCGACGCAGGCCGCGCGCGATCGCGTCGGCGAGGTTCCGCTCGTCCTCGACCACCAGTACCCGCACCGCGGTCCTCCTGAATTTATCTCCGTCGAGCATCGACCCCAGCCCGGAGCCGATCCCGTCCCACACGCTAGTGGGTGGTGAAAAACAACCTAGTCACCGCCGACAAAACCCAGGTCGGCTGCGGCGACCATGGACCATTGCCAAAAACTTTCCGGTACGGAAAGCTTCGCGACGTTCATCTCCACAATCGAATCGGTCGAACAGGAGACACGGTGGAGCCGGTCTGCCCACACATCGCCTACCGGGGCTTTCGTACCGCGCCGGAGTTCGGCACCGGCGATTTCCTTGGGACGAGACTGCGCCCCGACGGCGTCGCCCTCAGCAGCGCGGTGGACCAGCTCGTGCACACCGACCCGCACACCGGTGCCACCGGGACGTACGACCTCGCCACCTGGACCTCACCCCCGGTCGATCCTGGCTTCGTCGCCACCGAGGTCATCCCCTCCTGGACCGGGGACACCCCTGGCGGTTGCTGGCTCCAGATCGACGTACGTGGCACGACCGAGGCCGGCACCACCACCGGCTGGTACACCCTGGCCCGGTGGGCGGCCGACGACGGCACACTGCGTCGGACCTCGGTTCCGGACCAAACCGACGCCCACGGTTCGGTCGCCGCCGACACCCTCACCATGGGCACGGGCTACGGGCTGACCAGCTGGCAGCTGCGGGTCACCCTGCTCCGCCCAGCCGGTACGCCGCTGACGCCCGTCCTGCGCTCGGTCGGCGCTGCCGCCTCCCGACCGGCGGGGACCGTCGACGTCGCCACCGACGGCGGTTCGCCGACCGCCCGAGGGCGGATCCTGGACGTCCCGCCCTTCTCCCAGCGCACCCACATGGGGCACTACCCGCAGTGGGACGGCGGTGGGGATTCGTGGTGCAGCCCCACGTCGACCTCGATGGTGCTCGCCTACTGGGGGGTTGGTCCGGCTCCCGACGACTACGCCTGGGTCGATCCGAGCGATCCTCGACCGCTGGTCGACCATGCCGCACGCCAGTGTTTCGACTACGCCTACCAGGGCGCGGGCAACTGGCCCTTCAACACCGCCTACGCCGGGCGGTACGGCTTGGACGCCTTCGTCACCCGGTTACGTTCGCTCGCCGAGGCGGAGTGGTTCATCGCCGCTGGCGTGCCGCTGGTCGTCTCCGCGTCCTACCGTCGGGGCGACGTGCCTGGGCTGGACTACGACACCAAGGGTCACCTGCTGGTGTTGGTCGGGTTCACCGCGACCGGGGATCCGGTACTCAACGACCCGTACTCGCCGGATGACCAGGCGGTACGCAAGCCGGTGAACCGGGCCCGGTTCGAGGCGCGGTGGCTGACCGCCAACGGTGGGCTGGTCTACGTGATCCGCCCGGCCTCGGTGCCGCTGCCCCCGGCACCGGCCCAGGCGAACTGGTAGCGAGCTCGGCACGGGCCAGACAAACCGGGAGTCGGGCCCGGTATCGGCCCCGGCGAACCGGTAGCGGGCCAACAGCCAGCTAATCCGACAGCCGCCACATCGCCAGTGCCCCGTCCAACTGCCGGCAGCCGACCAGCTTCTCCGTCAGGTACACGTCGCAGTCGCCGGAGATGTCACGCAGCACTGCCAGGATCCGAACGGTCCGGGTCGCCGGGTCCAGCCGAGCCACCCAGGCCCGACCATCTGGAGCCACCCGTAACCCGATAAGGACCCGGTCCTCGGTCCTCGGCGGGATCAGCTCCCACCTGCCCAGGTCGCCAAGCTTGTGGCCGGTGGCGAGGTCGAGCACCACCAGGGGAGCCGGTCTTCTCGCCTCCTCCTCGACGGCCACCAGATGGTCGCCGACCGGCCACGCAATCGGCCAGCGGCGGTCGGCCCATCGGGGCTGTCCGGTCGACCGGTCGTACACCTGGATCCCGTCGGACAGGCTGGAGGCACACAACCATCCGCCACAGCTGGACATCCAGCCCCGGCCGTTGTCCGGGATCGTCCAGCGAAGGTCCAACCGGTCCAACCCGTACGCGGTGGTCGCGCCCCGCCCGTCGAAGACGAGCAACAGATCATCCACGATGTTCACGGTCCAGCCGGGTTCACCCGGTTGGTGGGGCGGCGGAGCCGGCAGGTCGACGGCTCCGCGCAGGCCGGCCGACCCGACGTCCCGCACCTCCACCCGCCCGGTGGGCAGCCCCAGCGCGATCAGCGAGAGCCGTTCCCTCTGGTAGTCGTAGACGAGTTGGGCGTTGGCGGGCACCGGGTGTGTCCAGCGGATCGCCCCCGTCGCCGGATCCACCGCGAACAGATCGCTCGGCGCCGATTGCCTGACCGTTCCAGTCCAGAGCAGGAGCTCACCGCTAATGCCGACGCCAGTCATGCTGGCTTGATATCGCCAGGAGAGCGAGCCGCTCGCGCGGTCCAGGCCCGCGATTTCGCCGACCTCACCTGTCTCGTTACCGCCGGTCAGGATCAACGTTCCACCGACCGGGCCGAAGATCCCCGGCTGTCCCTGTACCGGCGAGGGGACCTGCCACAGCACTCGACCATCAGTTACTCGCCGAGCCGTGATCTGCCCCTCAACATCGACCTTCTCCACTACGTAGAGTTGGTCCCGGTCGACCGTCAGGCGGCTGGCCAAGCCGGCCGGAATGACCAGCTCGGGCTGGAGCGACGACGCTGGGGCGCTGGCCGCAACGGTCGCGAGCAAAACGATCAACACCGTGCCGACTCGGGGCCAGCGGGCGGTAATCCACTGGGGCGGCCTCGGACCGGTGTCGGGGGACAACTCGTCGTTGCGCTCCCCCAGGTCGATGATCGCCAACGCGCACCGCCTCCTTCAGGTCGGGGCGACCCCGTACCCGTACCCCCCGGCAAGCACACCGGTCCCGGCAAAACGCCCAACTCACGCCTGTACGATGGCGCGTCGTGGCTGTCCCAGTAATCGACAATTCTTCGGATGCCGAGTCCGTCCCTACCGAGTCCACCCGGCCCGGTTGGCGAAGGCGACTCCGCGCTCCGGCGCGCGCCGATCTGCTGGCCATCGGAGCGTACGTCCTGCTCGGGGTTTTCGTGTGTGCCAACTACTGGGCAGACATCGATCACCGAGTGTCATCTCACCTGCCCACCGACCACAGCTGGTTCGAGTGGTTGTTCTCACACGGGGCCTACTCGGTGCGCCATCTGGAAAATCCGCTGTTGTCGCTGCGGCAGAACGCGCCCGACGGCGTCAACATGATCGCCAACACCTCGATCCTGGGCGTCACCATCCCGATGGCCCCGATCACCATGCTCTTCGGGCCACAGGTCTCCTACACGCTCTACCTCGGCGGCGCGCTGGCAGCGACGGCCGCCACCTCGTACTGGATGCTCTCCCGCTACCTGGTCAGCTCGCGGACGGCCGCGTTCATCGGTGGCGGCTTCCTCGGCTTCGCCCCCGGCGTCATCCACCACGCCAACGGCCAGCCCAACTTCGTCTCCAACTTTCTGCTTCCGGTGATCGTCGCCCGGGTGCTGCGGCTCGGCGAGCCGGGTCCGAAGCGCTGGGTACGCAACGGCATCGCCCTCGGCCTCCTCGTGGCGTACCAGATCTTCGTCAACGAGGAGATGCTGCTGCTCACCGCGCTGACCCTGCTGGTCGTGGTCGTGGTGTACACGGTGATGCGCTGGTCCGACGCGCGGGCCAAGCTGCGTCCGTTCCTGCTCTCCCTCGGGCTCGGTGGCGGCATCGCGCTGCTGCTGACCGGCTACCCGATCTGGTTCCAGTTCAACGGGCGGCAGTCCTCACGGGGACTCCAGGGTGGGGTCTTCCACAGTTGGGGCGAGGACCTGAAGGCGTACGTGACCTATGCCCGGGACACCCTCGCCGGCACGCCGGAGGTGGAGAAGACCATCGGGATGACCGAACAGAACTCCTGGTTCGGCTGGCCCCTGGTCATCCTCGCGCTGGTGGCGATCGTCGTCCTCTGGCGGGCCTCGCTGGCCGCCCGGATCACCGGCATCGTGGCCCTCTTCTTCACCGTCGCCTCGCTCGGACCGTACCTGCGGTTCGACGGTGAGGTGACCGAGATCGCCGGGCCGTGGCACTACCTGCCGAAGGACCTGCCCCTGGTCGAGATGATGATGCCGACCCGGATGGCGCTGATCGTCACCGGCGCGGTGGGGGTACTGCTGGCCCTGGTGTGGGACCGGGCCGCCACCGTGCGCCGCAGCAGCGGCAACCCGACGGGCGGCTGGTGGCGCAGCGGACGGTGGCGCGGTGCCGTGGCGTACGCGGCCGTCCTGGTCGCCGTGGTGCCGCTGATCCCCCGGCCGCTGCCGGCCGAGCACGTCGACTCGCCCCCGGAGTTCATCACCTCGGGCGCGTGGCGGCCGTACGTGCCGGAGGGCCGTACGTTGGTGCCGGTGCCCATCCCCAGCAACGTGCACGGCCTCTCCACGCTGCGCTGGAGCGCCCTGACCCAGCACGAGTTCCCGGTGCCGGGTGGCTACTTCATCGGCCCCGGCCCGGAGGGTGAGGGCATCTTCGGGGCTCCGCTCCGGCCGACCAGCGGCCTGATCTACACGACGATGGACACCGACCAGGTGCCGCCGATCACCGAGGAGAACCGCCGGCAGGCGATCGAGGACCTGCGCTTCTGGCGGGCCTCGGTGGTGGTGCTCGGCGAGCACCCGGACGACCAGGTGCTGCACCAGTTGCTGACCGAACTGCTCGGCCCTGGCCAGCGCGTCGACGACGTCTGGCTCTGGGATGTCCGTTCGCTGGTGTCCTGACCACCAGCCGCTGGTGCCCTGGGCACCGGCGCTGATCGGACCGGGTCAGTTGACGCTGACCCGGTCCCGGACGTCCCACACCCAGGCTCCGGATATCTCCTGGCCGGGGCCGAGTAGCAGGTCGACGGTCTCCTTGACCGGGTAGCCCCGGTGCAGGCCGCCCTGCACCACGATCGCCGCCCGCCAGTGCCGCAGGTCCTCGATCGCCTGCCGGCGATGCTCGTCGGTGATGGGTGGGATCTGACCGGTGCGGGCCACCTCGTTGAGCAGTACCGCGGTCGGTCGGTCGACGGGTCCCCAGCGGCCGGTCGGATCGTCCGGGCTGGTGGGGCCGATGAAGTAGCCGCCTGGTGCGGTGAAGGCCAGTCGGGTCCGCGCCGACCAGTACATTCCGGCGGTCGCCTCCCCACCCCCGGAGGGCGGCACCGGCACCAGGGTCCGGCCCGGCGGGACGTACGACCGCCACTGGCCACTGGCCACGAACTCCGGCACCGGCCACACCGGGTCGGCCCGGATCGGCGTTGGCACCAGCGGTAGCAGTACGGCGAGGACCGCCCCGGTCCAGAGCAGCCGCACCGGCACGCCTTCCCGCGCGGTGGCCCCGATGGCCGGGCTGGCTGCGCCGGCCGGGGCAGCCTCGCTGGCGGGCCTCACGTCGCCGGCCGGGCTGGCTCCGGCGGCTGACGCGGATCGGAACACCTGGTCGAGGGAGAGCGCCAGCAGGATCGCCACGATCGGGATGCAGATCAGCGGGAAGCGGGCCGGCACCGCCAGGTCGATCAGCGGGATCGCGGAGATCAACCGGTACAGTCCCGGCAGGTCGGTCAACTCACCGTTGACCCGAACCTGCACGCCCAGGGAGAGCACCGCGAAGATGAGCCCACAGACCGCGAGTGCCTTGACCATCGGGCGGCGCCACAGCCAGATCACCACCACGACGCAGAGCACGATCAGGGCCAGGCCGAAGAAGGAGTTCTCCTCGGTCGCGTTCGGTGCCAGCAGCCGCGACGCCTGCTCATGACCGGTAATGGACTGTTGGCCCGAGGTGGTGAACGAGCTCAGGTCCAGCGCGTACGACTCCTTGTTGAACGGCAGTCCGCGATAGTGGCCCGGCCCGAAGAACTGGTACCAGAGCGGATAGGCCAGCAGCACCAGGGCGATGCCTGCCCCCACCGCGATCCGGCTCAGGAACGCTCGGGCCAGTCGCCGCGCCCCGCTCCGGTCGACCAGCACGTGCACGACCGTGAACAGGCCGCAGGCCAGCACCAGGAAGAGCAGCACTTCCTCAGCGAGGAACACCTGATAGCTGACCAGCAGGCCGAGCAGCACCCCCTGCCGCAGAATTTTGTTGGTCACCGGACTGAAGACGATCCACAGAATGGCTGGCACCAGAAACTGGGCGACCATGTGCAGGTGCCCACCGGCCTGCGCGATCATCCCGGGGGCGAAGCCGCAGAACAGCCCGCCGAGCGCGGCGGCGAACCGGGACCGGACCAGCCGGCGGGACAGGAACAGGTACCAGGCGGCAGCGGTGCCGCCCAGAGAGAGGATCAACGAGAGTACGAACGTGGTCTGCGAGCCGAACAACACCGTCACCGGGGTCAGCGGGATACCGAACCCGAGCACGGAGATGTTCGCCATCAGGTTGATGCCGTCGGGCGCGTTGAGTTGGTTGCTGTAGAACGGGTTCTCCCCCTGGGTCACCGCCTGCGCGGCTCGGGCCAGCATCCACTCCAGCAGCATCTGGTCGTTTTCCATGTGGACCATCCGCTCGGGATGCCACAGCCGGCTGGTGACGTAGGAGGCGACGAGCAGATAGCCCGCAACGACCACCGTGTCTATCCGCCACGGTCGGCGCTGCCACCAGGCACCGAACCGCCGCCAGCCACCAGCCCTCGCCCGCTCCCCGGTCGGGTCGGCTCCTTCGGAGGCATCGACCCGCCCGGCGGGCTCGGTGGTGGGGCCTGCTTCAGCCACGATCACCCGTACGGGAGACCGCCACCACCGGTGGACGTACGGCGTCCGGCCGACTCATCAGGCTTTCCTACTGCTCAGCTCGCGGACGTCCCAGACCCACACGTCGGCCTCCTTGCGGCCGGGACCGAGCAACTGTTCGACCGTCTCGCGCAACGGCTCCACGTGGTGTTGCCGCAACGGCAGGACCATGATCGCCGCGTTCCAGTGCCGCAACTCGTCCAGTGACCGGCGCCGCTGCTCTTCGGTCAGGGTCGGGGTGTGACCGGTGGTGGCAACGTCGTCGAGGATGCCTTCGAGGCCCTGGGGGCGACCACCGAAGCGGCCGCGATCCCCGGTGTTGCCGTTGCGTGGTGCCAGGAAGTAGCCCCCCGGGATCTTGAAGTCCAGGTTCACCGCCGCCGCCCAGCGCATGCTGTGCGTGCTGCCCATCGCCGGGATGGGGACCGCCACCAGCGTCTGGTCCTCGGCGACGTAGGGCCGCCACTGTCCGGAGGTGATGAACTTGGGTACCGGCGGTCGGGAGGTCACCTTCAGCGGCATGGGGACGATCGGCACCAGCGCGATGGCCAGGGCGGCGACGGTCACGCCGCGAACCGCCCGCCGGTTGACCGTCTCCAGCTTCTTCGCCCGGTCGACGGCCATGGCCAGCAGCAGTCCCACGAAGACACTGGTGATCATCCCAAACCGGGTGGGCACCACGGCGTCCAGCAGCGGGAGCTTGACCAGTAGGTCCCACGGCCCCCAGAGGAGGTCCCGGTCCCAGTAGGTGATCCGCTCGCCCAGCGACAGTACGGCGAAGAAGAGGCCGGTGAAGGCGAACGCCCGGACGAGCACCTCGCGGCGCAGCCAGACCACGATCGCCACGACAAGGACCGAGAGGCCCCAGCCGAAGAAGGCGTTCTCTTCGGAGTAGTTCGGCGCGAGACCGGTGTTGGCCCGCTCGTTGCCGCCGATCGTCGGCGAGCCCGGGTTGAAGAACGCGGCGATGTCGTTGCCGTAGTCCTGCACGGCGTCGCTCAGGCCGTGGTAAGCCTGCGGGCCGGCAAACTGGACGTAGAGCGGGAAGGCCAGCAACGCCCCGGCCACGACCGCACACACCGCGAGGCTGACGCCCAGTGGCCGCCAGGCGGTACGCCACCGCTGGGGCTGCTGGACCAGCACGGCGAGCAGGAACACCGCGCACGCCATGGCGGTGAAGAGCAGGATCTCCTCGTTGATGAAGGCCTGGTAGGTGACCAGCAGCGCGAGCACCAGGCCGTCGCGGATCGGCCGGGTGGAGCGGGTCATCACCACGACCCGCCAGACGATGAACGGCAGCAGAAACTGGGAAATGATGTTCGGGTGCCAGTTGGCGTGCGAGAGCATCGCCGGCGAGAACCCGCAGAACCAGCCGCCCACGATCGCGGCGACCGGCGAGCTGACCAGGTGTCGCGAGATCACGTAGTACCAGGCGGATGCAGTGCCGGCGAGACCGAGCGTGACCAGGACCGCGAAGGAGACCGCGGGGCCGAAGAGCAGGGTCACCGGCACCATGGGGATGCCCAGCCCCAGGATGGCCGTATTGGCCATCAGGTTGACGCCGTCGGGATAGTTGAGCTGCTCGGTGAAGAACGGGAACTCGCCGTGCAACACCACCCGTACCGAGTGGGCGAGGAAATATTGCACCTGCGCTGGGTCGCTGCTGTAGAGCGCGGCGACCCGACCGGCCGGATTGATCCAGATCTGGCTGGTCACCCAGAGCGCGGCGAGCAGGAAGAATCCATACACCGCGAGGTCACGCCGCCAGGTGGGCCACCGGCGTCCCCGGGCGGGCGGTCGTTCCGTTCCCTCGCTCTCCGGTGCTGAGCTGGCTGAGGCCCCGGTACGACTCGTCGTAGCCTCCGCGTCGGGCTCCGACGCGCTATCTGTATCGGTGGCCGAGCGGTCGCCCGAGTCGGGCATTTCCGGACCGGGCGTGGAATCGAGACGGGACTCGGGAGGCGTCACAGTCGGCGGAGTCTACCCGAGCACGGACTGCCCGCCGGAGTCGCACAGGGCCTCCCCGGAAGTACGAAGAAAGCCGGTGTACGGCCCGCCACGGCACGCTTACCCCCCATGGGTCGAGCTTACCTAGGTCGCCCCGGTCCGCCGTCGGAGATCTCGTACGATGTGGGCTCCGCTTTGGTAGTCGAACCGATCGGGGGCGCAGGTGCGTTCAGTCCGTCGCGGCATGTTGAGCGTCGCGTTGACGCTAGGACTACTCGCGACAGGCTGCGGCCCGCTGGAGGAACGGAAGGATCCGACCCTCCGCGTCGGCTACGACACCCTGGACGGCACCCTGCCGGTCTGGCCCGCCCGGGGCGGACTCATCACCGACGCCCAGGCGACAGCGGCGGTCACCGAGACCATCCGAAACTGGCGGTCCCCGATCGACGATCGGGTCCACCTGCCGTCCTCGGGCATCCTCTGGCTCGGCGAGGTCGAGGGCGCACCCCTGGCCCTGGTCGCGGCCAGTGTGCCGGGCGAATCGGCCTCCTGGCTGTTGCAGTTGGCCGGTAAGGGTGGGACCTACGAGGTCACCCACGCGACCGAGTACACCGACCCGGGCTACCTGGTCTACTCCGATGTGCTGCCGGTGCAGCTGTCCGCTGGGCGGCGCTATCTCACCTCCAACCGGGTGCAGCGGCTGGTCGGCCCGGGTGACACCGCGCTGGCGATCACCGACGGGCTGAGCGCCCCGACGGACGTACCCGGCTGCACGGCCATCCAGCTCACCGCCACCCTGGTCGCCACCGAATCGCTCCCGCAGGGCAAGTCGAACCGGTTGCTCGACCTCGGCACCGCGATCACCGGGCCGCGCTATCCGCTGGTGGGCGACGAGTCCGGCACCGGCTACAAGGTCCTCAACGGGCTCGACACCTGCGCGCTGGCTGCGGAGACGGGCCCGTTCGGCAGCATCCTGGAACGCTGGCACAACCAGGATGCCCCCGGCCTCGTACCCGCGTCGTGGCCGATCGACCGGATCACCAGCCGATCCCTGGGGGACGTCTCCCTGCCCGGTCAACCCGCCGGCAAACTCGACCAGATCACCTGGCACACCGACTCCGGCAACATGAGCGCTGTCATCTTCCGCCCCGAGCAGGGCACACCGGTGGTTTCGGCGGCGGATCGGCTGAACGTGCTCCAGGCCTACGTGCTGCGCTTCCCGGACCAGCCGCTCGTCGTACTGACCTGGCGGCCCAACTCGGACAACTCCCTGTCCGTACCGGCCGGCACGAATCGACTGGTCGACAAGCCAGGGCTGCTGGTGACCCCGAGGCCGGCGAAGAAGGAGAGCTTCAGCCTGGCCACCCCGGACAAGACGCACTACCGCTCGCTGGGCGGCGAGGGCAAGGACTGACCCGGGCAAGACTGGCCAGCGGGCCGGCACCGGCCAGGCCCAGACGGTGACGCGCCGGGTGGATCACCACCCGGCGCGTCTGTGATTCGTACGGGGCTCAGCCGCGCCCAGCGGTGCGTCGGCTCCCGTTGCCGTTGACCGAGACCGGTACCGGCTCGCTCTTCTCGTCGAGGCGGGAGAGCCAACCGGTGACGTCCCGGGCCACGTCCTGGGCGGTCAGCCCGAGGTCACCCAGGATCTGGGCCCGGGTGCCGTGCGGCTGCCAGACCGAGGGCACGCCCAGGTCCCGCATCGGAACGTGCAGGTCGGCGTCGCGCATCGCCTTGGCCAGCGCGTCACCGACTCCGCCGGCGCGTACGCCGTCCTCGACGGTGACCACGAGCCGGTGCGTGCCGGCCAGCTCGACCAGTTCGTCGGCGATCGGCCGCACCCAGCGCGGGTCGACCACGGTCACGCCGTAGCCGTGTTCGGCGACCCGGGCGGCCACCTCGACACCGAGCTGGGCGAACGCGCCGACCGCCACCAGCAGCACGTCGTTACGGTCCGACTCGGCGAGTACGTCGACCTGGCCCACCCGGCGGACGGCGGGCAGGTCCTTGGCGACCGAACCGGTGGGGAAGCGCAGGATGGTCGGCCCGTCGTCGACGGCGACCGCCTCGCGCAACTCCTCGCGCAGCGTGGCGGTGTCCCGGGGGGCGGCGATCCGCAGCCCGGGCACGACCCCGAAGACCGACATGTCCCAGATGCCGTAGTGGCTTGGCCCATCCGGTCCGGTGATCCCCGCCCGGTCCAGCACGAAGGTCACCGGCAGCTTGTGCATCGCGATGTCGAGCAGTACCTGGTCGAAGGCGCGGTTGAGGAAGGTCGCGTAGACCGCCACCACCGGATGCAGACCGCCCAGCGCGAGCCCGGCCGCCGACGTCGCGGCATGCTGCTCGGCGATGCCGACGTCGTAGACCCGGTTCGGATACTTGCGGGCCAGCGCGGCGATACCGGTCGGCTCGGCCATCGCGGCGGTGATCCCCACCACATCGGGCCGCTCGTCGGCGATCGCCACCAGCTCGTCGGAGAATATGTGCGTCCACTTCACCGACGGCGCGGCGAGCAGCTTGCCGGTCTCGACGTCGAAGGCGCTGCCCGGGCCGTGCAGGCAGTCCGCCTCGTCCTCCTCGGCCGGGCGGTAGCCGTAGCCCTTGCGGGTCACCGCGTGCACGATGACCGGACCGCCGAAGTTCTTCGCCGCCCGTAGTGCCGACTCGATGGCGGCCTGGTCGTGGCCGTCGACCGGACCGACGTACTTGATGCCCAGGTCCTCGAACATCGCCTGCGGGGCGACTACGTCCTTGATGCCCTTCTTGACGGCGTGCAGCACCTCGTACATCGGCTTGCCGACCAGCGGCGTCGACCCGAGGGCGTCCTTGACCGTGTCGAGGATCTTCTCGTAGCCGGGGTTGAGGCGCAGGTTCGACAGGTGGTCGGCCAGGCCCCCGATGGTCGGCGCGTACGACCGACCGTTGTCGTTGACCACGATGACCAACGGATTACGGGCGGCGGCGATGTTGTTGAGCGCCTCCCAGCACATGCCGCCGGTCAGGGCCCCGTCGCCGACGACAGCGACGACGCTGCGCTGCTCACCGCGTAGGGCGTACGCCTTGGCCAGCCCGTCGGCGTAGGAGAGGGCGGTCGAGGCGTGCGAGTTCTCGATGATGTCGTGTTCGCTCTCGGCCTGGCTCGGGTAGCCGGAGAGGCCACCGCGCTGGCGGAGCTTGTCGAATCCGTCCAGCCGCCCGGTCAGCATCTTGTGCACGTACGCCTGGTGTCCGGTATCGAACAGAAAGCGGTCCCTGGGCGAGTCGAAGACCCGGTGCATCGCGAGGGTCAACTCGACCACTCCGAGGTTGGGCCCGAGGTGCCCACCGGTGCGGGACACCTTGGCGACCAGGAAGTCCCGGATCTCGGCGGCGAGGACGTCCAACTCCTCGGCGGACATCCGCTTGACGTCCTGGGGACCGCGGACCGTGGTCAGCAGTCGGCCGTGGTTGGCCGAACCCTCTTCAACACTCATGACGGGAGAGTCTATCGGCCCCGGCCGGTCATGCAGCCCGAGCCGAGATCGTCTTCACCAATCTTCCCCAACTCCGGACCGCTGACCTGTACGGAACTGTTCCGAACAACCATCGAGCTTCCTCACCGACGGCAGCCCTGTTCCACTGAAGTTGGTCGAACGCATCGACCAGCACCTGCCGCTTCGTGAGAGGAGTAGTTCGATGTCCCGACTTTCGAACAAGATCGCCCGTTTCGTGGCTGTATTGGCCCTGGTCGCCGCTGCGGCCATCACCGGGGTCGGCGCGGCGCAGGCCAGCGCGCCCACAACCAGTACCGTAGCCGAGCTTTATTGCTGCTGACCGAGTCTCCTCGCCCCGCCCGTTAGCAGGGCGGGGCACCACGGTCGGCTCGACCGGCTACGGGACCAGCAGCCCGACCAGCTCCACGTGCTGGGTCATCGGGAACAGGTCGTATCCGCGCAGCTCGGTAAGGCGCCACCCGGCCTCCCGGAAGGTGCGGACGTCCCGGGCGAACGCCGCCGGATCACAGGCCACGTACGCCACCGCCCGGGCACCGGAGGCGGCCACCGCCCGAGCCACCGGGCCACCCGCCCCGGTCCGCGGCGGATCAAGCACCACCAGGTCGACCGGGCCGATGACCCGACGACGGGCCAGCGCCGTCTCCACCTTCGCTGACACCACCTCCACCTGGGGCAGGTCCCGCAGGTTGTCCCGGGCGGCGGACACGCCCAGCGCCGCCGCCTCGACCAGGGTGACCCGACCGGTCGGGCCGACCCGCTCGGCGAGCGCCCCGGCGAAGAGTCCCGCCCCGCCGTAGAGGTCCCAGGCCGACTCTCCGGCCACCGGCTTGAGAAGTTCCAGCACCGCCGCCACGAGAGTGTCGGCGGCGGCTGGGTGCACCTGCCAGAACGCCTCCGCCGGGATCGTCCACTCCCGGCCGGCGGCCAATTCCCGGACCACGGCGCTCTCCGCGTCGACCGGTGTCTCGAACCCGCCACCGACCCCCCGAGAGCCGCCGCTGGCTTCCCGAGTGCCGCTGCCGGCTCTCCGAGGACCGCCACCGGCGGCACCGGCGGTGTCACCGAAGTCACCACCGTCGCCGAGCAGGTCGCCGAACCCGGTGACTCCGGCGGCGATCTCGCTCACCACAACGTCCCCGCCGGTGGAGGCGACCGCCTCCACCGCGTCCGCCGACGGCCAGCGCTGACCGCTGGCCGCCAACACCGGCAATTCCTGGATCGCGGGGTGGGCGATCAGGCACCGGTCGACCGGGACGACCTCGTGCGAACGATGCTTGAGCAGGCCGGCCCGGCCGGCGGCGTCCACCGCGTACCGGACCCGGGACCGCCAGCCGGTCATTCCGCCGGGCAACGCCTCGACCCGTACGCCGAGCTGGTCCACCTCGTTCGCCGAAAGACCGCCGAGGCGGCGCAACTGCTCACGTACGACGGTTTCCTTCCACTCCCGCTGGGCGGCGGGCGCGACGTGCTGAAGGTCGCAGCCACCGCACCGGTTCGGGCCGGCGTACGGACAGGGCGGGGTGACCCGATCGGGGCTGGCGGCAAGGATCTCCACCGCGTCCGCCCGCAAATAGCCCCGATGCACCTCGGTGATCTCGGCCACGACCCGTTCCCCGGGCAACGCGTGCCGGACGAAGACGACCTGACCATCCAGCCGGGCCACGCAGTGCCCGCCGGGGGCCACCGCGTCGACGGTCAGCTCGACCCGGTCGGCCTCGTACCGCTCGGTCATCGTTCGTCTCCCTCTGTACTGGAACTCGACTGGCCGCCGCCAGTGGCCACACCGGTCGGAGCCGGCGGCGGGGTCGGGCCCGCGAGCTGTCCGCCCAGGCTCGCGCTGCGTGGTCCCCGGGCCGGGCCCTGGCTGAGTGTGGCGTCGAACCGGTCCAGGTTCTTGTTCGCGGTGGAGGCCAGCTGCCAGGGCACACTGGTCACCATCACGCCCGGCTCGAACAGCAGCCGGGTCTTGAGCCGCAAGGCACTCTGGTTGTGCAGCAAGTTCTCCCACCACCGTCCGACGACGTACTCGGGAACGAAGACCGTGACCACGTCCCGGGGTGCGTCCCGACGGGTCCGCGCAACAAAGTTGAGGATCGGCCGGGTGATCTCCCGATACGGCGAGTCGACGACCGTCAGCGGCACTGGTATCCCGCGCCGCTCCCATTCCTTCTGCAACGCCCGGGTCTCCGACTCGTCGACGTTGACGGTCACCGCGGTCAAGCTGTCCGGTCGGGTGGCCTGGGCGTAGGCCAACGCCCGCAGGGTCGGCTGGTGCACCTTGCTGACCAGCACGATCGCGTGGTTGCGGGCGGGCAGCACCGGCCGCCCGTCGGCCGGTGCCAGTTCTGCGGCGACAGTGTCGTAGTGCCGGCGGATACCGAGCATGAGCAGGAAGATGACCGCCATCGCGACGATCGCGATCCACGCACCGAGCAGGAACTTGGTGACCAGCACGATGATCAGGACCGCGCCGGTGAGCACCATGCCGAAGGTGTTGATCGCCCGGGACCGGAACATTCGGCGTCGCGCCAACGGGTCCCGCTCGGTACGCAGCAGCCGGTTCCAGTGCCGGATCATGCCGGCCTGGGAGAGCGTGAAGGAAACGAACACCCCGACGATGTAGAGCTGGATGAGCTTGGTCACCTCGGCCTGGAAGGCGACGATCAACACCACCGCGAAGAGGGCCAGCAGGACGATCCCGTTGGAGAAGGCCAGCCGGTCGCCCCGGGTGTGCAGTTGGCGGGGCAGGTAGCGGTCCTGCGCCAGGATCGAGCCGAGCACCGGGAACCCGTTGAAGGCGGTGTTGGCGGCCAGGAAGAGGATCAGCGCGGTCATTCCGGCGACCACGAAGAGCAGCACCGAGCCGGAGCCGAAGACCGCCTCACCGAGCTGGGTGGTGACGGTCTTCTGCACATAGCCGGGCGGGCCGGAGACGATCTGCCACGCCGGGTCCTCGACGAACTGCAGCCTGGTCAGCCGGGCCAGCCAGACGATGCCGAGCAGCATGGTGATCGCGATCATGCCGAGCATCAACAGGGTGGCGGCGGCGTTGCGGCTCTTCGGTGCCTTGAACGCCGGTACGCCGTTGGAGATGGCCTCCACACCGGTCAGTGCGGCGCTGCCCGAGGAGAACGCCCGCAGCAGCAGGAAGACCAGTGCGAAACCGGTGACGCTGTGCTCGGCCCGGATCTCCAGCCCGGCGCTGGGTGCCTGGAGGTCGTGGCCGAGCACGAAGACCCGGACCAGCCCGGTCAGGATCATGCCGATGATCACGATCATGAAGCCGTAGGTCGGGATGGCGAACGCGGTGCCGGACTCCTTCAGGCCGCGCAGGTTGACCGCGGTCAGGACGATGACCGCCAGAACAGCGATGCCCACCTTGTGGGTGGCCACGAACGGCACCACCGAGCCGAGGTTGGCCACCCCGGAGGAGATCGACACCGCGACGGTCAACACGTAGTCCACCATCAGGGCGCTGGCCACCCCCACCCCGAACTTCGGCCCGAGGTTGACCGTGGCCACCTCGTAGTCACCGCCACCGGAGGGGTAGGCGTGCACGTTCTGCCGGTAGCTCGCCACCACGGTCAGCATGACCACGACGACCGCCAGGGCAACCCAGGGCGAGAAGACGAAGGCCGAGGCGCCCGCAATCGACAGGGTCAGCAGAATCTCGTCCGGCGCGTACGCCACGCTGGACAGCGCGTCGGAAGCGAAGACCGGCAACGCGATGCGCTTCGGCAGGAGGGTGTGCTTGAGCCGGTCGGACCGGAACGGTCGCCCGACAAGCAGCCTCTTCAGCAGGGAGGTGGGACTGGCCACAACCGCTAAGCGTACGACCGCCACGGCCGCGCCGCCGATGGGTACCGGGGGCGGCGGCAACGGGTACCGGGCCAGCGGCGACACACCGGCCGGGAGCACCGGCCAGACCGGTGTGACGCGTTCCGGGGTGCCGGACGGCTGCCCGTGGCGGACTGCCGGTACGGTCGGTCGTCACGCCGAGCGGCGGCGTGGCACGCTCTTGGTGGAAGCCCACCGGGAACGGATGGGGCACGCGGTCTGCGGGAGGAGCACCGTGCACATCGTGATCATGGGTTGTGGCCGGGTCGGCTCGACGCTCGCCCACAGCCTGGAGTCCCGAGGGCACACGGTCGCCGTCATCGACCAGGACGCGGACTCGTTCCGCCGGCTCGGAGCCGACTTCGGTGGGCTCACCGTCACCGGCATCGGCTTCGACGGCGAGGTCCTCCGGCAGGCCGGCATCGAACGCGCCGACGCCTTCGCCGCTGTGTCCAGCGGTGACAACTCCAACATCATCTCGGCCCGGCTCGCCCGGGAGACGTTCGGTGTGGCCCGGGTGGTGGCCCGCATCTACGACCAGCGGCGGGCGCAGGTCTACGAGCGGCTCGGCATCCCGACCGTGGCCACCGTCCGCTGGACCGCCGACCGAATGGTCCGGCACCTGGTGCCCGAGGGCAACGTGGAGATCTTCCGAGATCCCACCAGCACGGTGTCGATCATCGAGGTTCCCATGCATGACGACTGGATCGGTCGACCGCTACGGCTGCTGGAGGAGACGACCGGCGCGCGGACGGCATACCTGATGCGGTTCGGCATCGGCACGCTACCCACGGCGTCCACCGTCATCCAGGAGGGCGACCAGGTATTCATGCTGGTCACCGATGACATCGCCGGGCCGGTTACGTCGGTGGCGAGCGCGCCGCCGGAAGGGGGACGGTGACCATGCGGGTCGCCATCGCGGGGGCGGGCAACGTCGGGCGATCAATCGCCCAGGAACTGATCGAGAACGGCCACCAGGTGATGCTCATCGAGCGCCAGCCGAAGATGTTGCGCCCGGACCGCGTACCGGCCGCCGAGTGGGTGCTCGCCGACGCATGCGAGCTGACCAGCCTGGAGGAGGCCGACCTCGCCAGTTGTGACGTGGTGGTGGCCGCCACCGGTGACGACAAGGCGAACCTGGTCGTCTCGTTGCTGGCCAAGACCGAGTTCGCCGTCCCCCGGGTGGTTGCCCGGGTCAACCGGGCCGAGAACGAGTGGCTCTTCACTGATCAGTGGGGTGTCGACGTGGCGGTCAGCACACCCCGGGTGATGGCGGCGCTGGTCGAGGAGGCGGTCACCGTCGGCGACCTGGTCCGGCTGATGACCTTCCGACAGGGCGAGGCCAACCTCGTCGAGATCACCCTGCCGCCGTCCGCGCCCTACGTCGGGCACCCCATCCACGCCGTACCGCTGCCCAGGGATGCCGCCCTGGTGGCCATCCTGCGGGGCAAGCGGGTACTGGTACCGAGCCCGGACGATCCACTGGAGGTCGGCGACGAGCTGATCTTCGTTTGTACGGCGGAAACCGAGGACGCGGTTCGCACCGTCATCCTGGGTGCCGACAGTGTCGAACGCACCCGCAACAACGCCGGCTGAACGGCTACGCCTCAGCCGGCAAGCGGGGTGGGCATCGTCCGGGTGACTCGGCGCACCGTCCAACCGGTGATCGCCAGCAGCAGGGCGTACGGCGGATAGCCCAGTGCCAACCGGGCAATGCCCAACGCCGTATCCATGTCCGCCAGGTAGAGGCCCGCCTGCACCCCGACCTTGGCCAGCCAGACCACGCCCCACAGGACGGTGAGCCAGGTGAAGGTGCGGACCAGCCGGGGATCCTGCCGCCAGTGCGAGCTGCCACCGGCCATGAGCACCGACCAGAGCCAACCGACCAGCGGCTGACGGATCGCGGCCGAACCCAGCAGGGCTAGTCCGTAGCCGATGCCGTAGAGGATGCCGGGTAGGTGGAAGTCCTTCTCGCTGCCGGTCTTCCAGGCGATCACCGCACCGACGCCGATACCGAACAGGCCATTGATCGCGTGCCGAATGGGCCGGCGCTGGATCAGCCGTACTACGGCGATCCCCACCGCGACGGTGACCGACGCGATGAGCGCCGGGCGCAGCTCGGTCAGAATGTTGACCAGCACGAAGACGGCTACTGGGATACTCGACTCGGCCAGCCCGCGCCAGCCGCCCAACTGCTCGGCGACCTGCTCGGCGATGGTAGGTAGCGGTGCCTCGTCCTTCGGATCGGCGTCGACCTCGGCGTCCCGATGCTGTCCGGTCGTCATCTGCACCTCTCCCCTGCGCTGGTCGTCTCCCCCACCATGCGGCGGCCGAAAACCTGGTGGCTGAATGCGGGTCGGTGGGCCGTCGGCGCCGTCACCGGGGCATCTCCAGCTCGTAGTACGGGTTGTAGATGACCTTACGGTCGTCCCGCACCGCCACTCGGCCCCGAGCGGTCAGTTGCCGCCCCGGCTCGATGCCGGCGATGTGCCGCCGGCCGAGCCAGACCAGCGTCACCACGTCACTGCCGTCGTAGAGGTCGGCCTCCAGCGTGGGCAGATTGGTACGCGGCGTGTAGACCACCGTGCGGAGCCGCCCGGAGATCGACACCACCTGACCCCGCTGACACTGCCCGGCCGGCGTGCCGCCGGACTCGGCGCTCTCCCGCCGCAGCTCCTGCGCCTCGATCTCGGCCTCGCTCGCGGTCAGTCGCTGCAGCATCCGCCGCAGCGACACCCGAGCCTCGTCGGTCGCCATGACCTCGGTGTCACCCTTTCCCGGCGCGACCCACCCTTGCTGGCGCGACCCGCAACTGCCTGGCGCGACCCGCAAGTGTCGCCGCGCCCCGCAACTGCCTGGCGCGACCCGCAACTGCCGGCGCGCCCGATCCGGCCCGGCCCCGGTGGGACCGTGCCGAAAGCGTACGCCGAACGGCCGGCTCCGCGCAGTGGCACCTGCGGGGCCGGCCGTGGACGGGGGTACGGAATCAGATCGCGCCACGCGGACGCGGTGATGGTTTGTCACGATGCGGGGTCTGATGTCCGGAGACCATGCCGTTGACCGGAGCAGCGGTCGGTTCCTCCTCAGCAGCCGGAGCGGCCTGCTGGGCCATCTCCCGGGGCAGCCGCAGTGGCAGCGGCTCCCGCACCGGCTTCGCCTCGTTGCCCCGATCGACCACCAGGCCGGCCAGACACTCACCGAGCGGGCCTGCCGCCGCCGAACTGCTCGCCGCTGCGCCCTGGTACACCCCGCGCACCATCCAGCGGGGCCCGTCCACACCGACGAACCGCAGTTCGGTCGGGCCGTCCGGGGTGTTGACCCGGGCCAACAGTTCGACGCCGTACTCGCCGTCGGTCTCCTGCGTGACGGCGCCTTCCTTCGTCAGGGACGTACGAATCTCGTCGCGTACCTCGTCCCAGATCCCCTCTGATCGGGGAGCGGCGAAGACCCCCAGTTGCAGGGCGCTCTCCCCGTGCACCAGCACGACCTGCTGGATCACGCCGTCGGGGTCGGCCTGGACCCGAACCTCCACTCCCCCCACCGCCGGTATCCGCAGGCTGCCCAGATCGAGCCGCTGCACGTCGGGTGCCGACTCGGTGACGTCGTACGGGCCGCGCCCGGCAGACTCCGCCCCGACCTCGTCGTCGTGGGCCACCGAATCGATGTCCGGCTGCCCCGACCGGGCCTGCCGCCCGGAGTCACGGCGTCCTCGGGAGAAGATCACTTTGCCCGCCTTCCGTATCTCAGCTCTTGTCGCTCGCGCCACGTGGCGTGAGCAGGTCCGCGTGCCCACCGGTCGATCCGTGTCCGCCGACGCCCCGAGAGGAGTCGGGCAGCTCGTCGACGACATGGAACCGGGCCCGCTCCACCCGCTGCACCACCAGTTGGGCGATCCGATCACCACGGGAGATCTTCGCCGCGTCGACCCGATCATGGTTTATCAGGTTGACCAGGATCTCGCCACGGTAGCCGGCGTCGACCGTACCGGGGGCGTTGAGCACCGTCACGCCCAATCGCGCGGCGAGTCCGGATCGCGGGTGCACCAGCCCCACGAACCCGTCCGGTAGCGCGATCGCCACACCCGTGCGGACCAGCATCCGAGCACCCGGTGGAAGCTCCACATCCTCGGCGGACACCAGATCGGCCCCAGCGTCACCCGGGTGGGCGTACGCCGGCAGCGGCAGATCCGGGTCCAGCTGCCGTACGGACACAGGCACGTCGTGAGTCACGGTCTCCTACTTCCATCCGGGAATTCGGTGGTCGTCCCCATCCTGCCGGGTACGACCACCGCGCCGCGCCGTACCCTCGGAGGGTGACACCGTCCCGCTCTCAGTCCACCGTAGTTTCGACCACACCGGCCACCTCCGGGTACGCCGAACGGCTACGTCTGCCCTGGTGGGCATGGCTGCTTGGGATCGGCTTCGCCGCCTTCATGGCGGCGGAGATCTGGATGGGTGCGCCTGGGCTGCGAGCCTGGCTGCCGTTCACGATCCTGCTGCCGCTGACCGGAATCGGCCTGTGGTGGCTCGGTCGGATCAGGGTCGCCGTACAGGACGGTGAGCTTCTGGTCGACGATGCCCGGCTGCCGGTCCGGTTCGTCGCCGACGCCATCGCGTTGGACGCGAACGGACGGCGCGAGGTGCTGGGGGTGGGTGCCGATCCGCTGGCATTCGTCGTACAGCGCCCGTGGGTGCCTGGTGCCGTACAGGTGGTCCTCGACGACCCCGCCGATCCCACGCCGTACTGGGTGGTCAGTTCGCGCAACCCGGTCCAGTTGGCCGCAGCGATCCTCGCCGCCCGAGACGCCGCCTGACCACCCGAGACGCCGCCGGATCCCACGTCCATTAGCCCGCACCGGGCCCGCGTTCTGGCGGGCCCGGACGCCGCTCAGCGGTCGTTGACGACCTGCCCGATGGTCGCCCCACCTGGCCCGGTGACGCCGGCCGCACCGATCACGCCGACTGCACCGATGATGCCGGGCGGACCGGCGGCCTCGATGCCGGAGCGACCGCGCAGTTCCGTACGGATCTGGTCGCCCAGCTTCCGGGTCGCGCGACGGTTGAGGTAACTCGCGACGGCCGCACCGGTGAGGAATGGCCCCAACGTGGTCAGGTTCCGACCGAACCGGCGCAGCAGGGTCTCCCGCAGCTCGTTGCGGGCCGCCGTTCCGAGCACGGTGCCCACCCCGACCCCGGGCACCATCGGGTTGATCCCACGTTGACTCGCCCAAGAGTGGATCATGCTGGCAGCACGCTGGGTGCCGCTGCCCGGGAAGCGTACGCCGTAGACCTCGTGCAGTTCGCCGACTAGCTTGATCTCGATCGCGACTACCGCCACCGTCTCAGCGGCCAACAGCACCGGCGCCGACAGCAGAGCCGGGGTGGCCGCCCATTTCACCGCTGCCACCCCGCCACTGGCGGCACCGATTCCGGCGGTGGCCCGGGCGGCGTTGCGGATCAGCCGCTCGGCGAGCGCGTCGTCGTCGAGGCCGTCGAAGTGCCGACGTAACGTCTCTCGGTCCCGGATCGGGATGTGCGGCACGATGTCGCTCACCGTGTCGACGAGCCAGCGGATGGCTGCCTTTGGCTTGAACAGGTCACCCAGCCCACGGCCACGCACCTGACCGATCAGGTCATGCAACAGCCGCCGCCGTTGGGCCTGCCCCAGCTCACCGTCACTGAGAGCGACGACGGTCGCGCCTAGGTCCCCGTCGACCCCAGTCGACACCGCGGGTGGGGTCTCCGGCTTCCCATCGGGCCCATTCATGGTTGACCTCCAGCACGAATCGCTCCGGAGCACGTCGAGGCTGCCGGATCGCGCCGTCCAGCATCGAGCTGCCTGAATCAAGTCAAGCAGCTCGACACCCCCCGCGCATGCCGAGTCGGTTGCGGCGACCTCCACCGTTGAGGCCGCCGCACGAGCCCCCCACTAAGAATCAGGCGCACTCACGACAAATCAGATCGCCATTACGCTCAGTAGCGAGCTGACTGCGATGATGTACGAGGAAGCAACGTCCGCAGCGGAACTCGTCCGACTGCATCGGCAGCACCTTTACCGTGAGCTCCTCATCGGCCAGGTCGGCGCCCGGTAGCTCAAAGCTCTCGGCCACCTCGGCCTCGTCGACGTCCACGGCGCCGGACTGTGAGTCGACCCGCCGTGCCTTGAGCTCTTCCAGGCTGTCCTCGCCGAGGTCGACCTCGTCGCGACGCGGGGCGTCGTAGTCGGTGGCCATCGGTTTCACTCTCCCATATCGATATAGTCGCTTCCGGTTGTAACGCCGGACGACACTGTTTCGGTTCCGCTGGCCGGCCTTCTTTTTTCCGGACCTGCACCCCGACCTGTTTCAGCCGGGTCACATCCGCCAGAGAACCTCCCCCGGCGAGCGCGGTACCTTACCCCCCTCGGGCAGGGCATGTATACCGCCCTCGTGGCATGGTTGTACGCCCGAGCGCGCGGAGTTGTTCCCAATGTGACTCAGGCGACACGAAGATAGGGGCAGGAGTAAGCCGATCGCTGTCGGCGCGCCGGCACCATCGGTGGTTTCCACACAACGAACCGGCACCCGCTAGCCTCAGCGGCATACGTGGTAGCCGGCACAGGCGGGCGTACCCCGCCCCCGGCAGCCAACCATCACACTGCATGGGGAGCCCCCGAATATGAGCTTTGCGCGCGTGCGAGCGCTCGTTGTCGTCGGCGCACTGGTGGTGCTCGCCCTGGTCTTCGTCGTGGTCGCACTCGTGCGGGACACCCAGAGCGGACGAGCCGGGGCAGAGGGGTGCCCGGACGGGTACGTTCTGGTCGACGTCGAACTGAGGATGGCCCAGGACGTCAAGGTCAACGTCTACAACGCGACCGACGAACCAGGGCTGGCGGGCAGCGTCGCCGATGATTTCCGCAACCGCAAGTTCCAGGTGCTGAAGTCCGGTAATGAAAAGCCCGTGGATGCGGTCGCGGTGCTGCGGTACGGCCCCAAGGGTGTCGGTTCGGGACATCTGCTGCGTGCCTACTTCCTCAACGAGGCGACGCTGCAGTTCGACCCGAAGCGCGAGGACGACGTGGTGGACGTGGTGATCGGCGGCCGGTTCCAGCAGCTGGCCACCACGACCGAGGTCAACCAGTCGTTGGGTGAGATCGGCGGCCGGCCGGAACTGCCGGCGGGCACCTGCGCCGCTCCCAAGGACAAGTGAGCTAGCCAGTCAGCCGGGGGGTCGCCACGACGCGATCCCCCGGGCCGACCAGGTCATGATCCATCAGACTCGGCCCGGCCGGCTCACGGCCCCACCAGCGGCACCCAACTCCGCCGGCCGGCTCACGGCCCACCAGCGGCATCCAACTCCGCCAGCCGGTCGTGCAACGGCTCGAAGAGCGCTGGTGGGGCAGCGATGACCAGGGCGGGACCGGGTGGGGCACCGGCCAGACCGGCGACCTGCAGCCCGGCCTCAGCAGCGATCAGCCCGCCTGCGGCAAGGTCCCAGGCGGCCAACCCCTTCTCGTAGTACGCGTCGACCGCCCCCTCGGCGGCCAGGCACAGGTCGAGCGCTGCGGCACCGAAGCGGCGAATGTCCCGAACCTGCGGAATCAGCCGAGCCAGTACCGCCGCCTGATGGGCCCGCCGGCCCGCGTCGTAGCCGAACCCGGTGGCGATCAGGGCCTGTCCAAGATCTGTCTCGGTGGAGCACCGCAACCGCTGACCGGCACGGAATGCCCCGCCGCCCCGGGTGGCGGTCCATTCGGCTCCGGTCGCCGCGTTCCGAACCACCCCGGCGACCACCACGCCGTCGATCTCCGCCGCCAAGGAAATCGCGTACTGGGGTAGACCGTAGAGATAGTTGACGGTGCCATCGATGGGGTCCACGATCCACCGCACCGCACCTGGGGCGGCGGGCTGGTCGGAGCCGCCGGAGTCGCCGTACTCCTCGCCAAGGACGGTGTCCTGCGGGCGGGCTGCCCGCAGGGCCGCCACGACCTGACGCTCCACCGCCCGGTCCGCCGCTGTGACCACGTCGGTCTTGGTGCTCTTCGTGGTTACCCCGGAGACCCCCTCGGCCCGCATCGACCGCGCAGTGTCGGCCGCGTCACGCGCCACCCCCAGTGCGACTTCCAGCAGTTCGGCCGGTGTCGGCCCGGTGCCCAGCATGTCGTCCCCTTCCCGCACGCCTACGGCATGACGAGCCGGGCGCGAGTATCATCCTTACAAAGTCCAGATTCGCTTCGAGTCGGCGGCCCTGGCCGCCTCTCTGGCGTGCGGCGGGGGATGATCGCCGCAGACGGCGTTACAATTCACGCCTACCCACGCGCCACGGACCGCCGACGACCGGCCGGCCCGCGACACGAGGGTCCTCAACCACATCGGCCCGGCACGACGCCTAGCGCTGCGCTGGCCGATCACGGCCGTGCTCGCTCATCGCCTCCGGAAGGTCATTCGTGACAGAACCCCGCCACGCCGGCGTCGACGTACGCTCGCTCACCGACACTCTGATCGCCCACGCGCAGAACGCTGGCGGCCAGCTCACCTCGGCCGAGCTTGCACGCACGGTCGAGACCGCTGAGGTGACTCCGGCCCAGGCCAAGAAGATCCTGCGCGCGCTCTCGGACGCGGGTGTCACCGTCGTCGTCGACGGCTCGGCAAGCACTCGCCGCCGGGTCGCGGCCGCACGATCGGCCACGCCAGCATCCCGCGCGACCACCGCCAAGACCACCAAGAAGGCCTCCCCCCCGGCCCCGAAGCAGGCATCGGGCGGGGACGAGGCGGTTCCGGCCCGCAAGGCCGCACCGCGGAAGGCCAGCGCGACCGCTGGGGTGGGCGCGAAGTCCACCGAGGCGGCCGCCAAGGCCCCCGCGAAGGCCACCCGCGCCAAGTCCGCTGCTCCGGGCACCGGCCCCGCCAAGGCGACGAAGGCCACCAAGGCCAAGAGCGGGGAGCCCGGCGTCGACGGGGACATCGATCCGGAGGAGCTTGCCGCCGAGATCGAGGACGTCGTCGTCGAAGAGCCGGCCGAGCTGACGCAGGCGGCCGAGGCCGGCGGCACCGACTTCGAATGGGACGACGAGGAGTCCGAGGCGCTCAAGCAGGCCCGTCGGGATGCTGAGCTGACCGCGTCGGCCGACTCGGTCCGGGCCTACCTCAAGCAGATCGGCAAGGTCCCGCTGCTCAACGCCGAGCAGGAGGTCGAGCTGGCCAAGCGGATCGAGGCCGGGCTCTACGCCGCCGAGCGGTTGCGCGCTGCCGACGAGGGCGAGGAGAAGCTGGTCCGGGAGATGGTCCGGGACCTGGGCTGGATCTCGCGGGATGGCGAACGGGCCAAGAACCACCTGCTGGAGGCGAACCTGCGGCTGGTGGTCTCGCTGGCCAAGCGCTACACCGGGCGGGGCATGGCCTTCCTCGACCTCATCCAGGAGGGCAACCTCGGCCTCATCCGCGCCGTCGAAAAGTTCGACTACACCAAGGGCTACAAGTTCTCCACCTACGCCACCTGGTGGATCCGCCAGGCCATCACCCGCGCCATGGCCGACCAGGCCCGCACCATCCGCATCCCGGTGCACATGGTCGAAGTGATCAACAAGCTGGGCCGAATCCAGCGCGAGCTGCTCCAGGACCTGGGCCGCGAGCCCACCCCGGAGGAGCTGGCCAAGGAGATGGACATCACGCCGGAGAAGGTGCTGGAAATCCAGCAGTACGCCCGGGAGCCGATCTCACTCGACCAGACCATCGGTGACGAGGGCGACAGCCAGCTGGGTGATTTCATCGAGGACTCCGAGGCTGTGGTCGCGGTCGACGCGGTCTCCTTCTCGCTCCTGCAGGACCAGCTCCAGCAGGTGCTCCAGACCCTGTCCGAGCGTGAGGCGGGCGTGGTACGCCTCCGCTTCGGGCTCACCGACGGCCAGCCCCGTACGCTGGACGAGATCGGCCAGGTATACGGCGTGACCCGGGAACGGATCCGGCAGATCGAGTCGAAGACGATGTCGAAGCTGCGCCACCCGTCCCGGTCGCAGGTGCTGAGGGATTACCTGGACTGATCCGTTTGGTCAACCAGTTGTGCCACTTTGATCACCAGGTGTACAACTGCTGATGGTGATCGGCCGGTTTCGCACCGGCGATCGTTGACGTGGCACCCTGGGTGCACGGCACACTGTGCCTACCATGTGTGACCTCGGTCCCCCGAGGGCACACTGGGAAGGCCGCACCCCGCCGGGGTGTTGCACGATAGGTGAGCAATGACCGAAGAAAGTGTTCATCGGTGACGACCCGAGGAGGAAGGCGATGACCCCGACCCTCACGCCGCCGCCCGAGACGGTGGCTCCCCCAGCCGCCGATGAACGGTGCGACCGCTGCAATGCTGCTGGCAAGCTCCGGATCACTCTGGCGGGTGGGAGCGAGCTGGTGTTCTGTGGGCACCACGCGAACAAGTACGCCGAGGATCTGGTGAAGATCACCGTACGGTACGCGACCGACCCGGAGTTCAGCTGGCGTGGCGCCGATCTGATGGCGAACTAAAGATAGACATAGTTGACCGGAGGTACCCACTTGGGTGCCTCCGGTCAACTATGTCCGTACCAGCAACTACCAGGTAAACCGCCCAGGCAGCCCATTCAGCGCCCAGCCGGCCGTACGGCCTCAGAGGCTCTGTACGGTGGCAATCCGTTCCTCGAGCTGCTCGATGGTGGCCTGAGCGCTGGGCGGACCACCACACAACCGGCGCAGCTCAGCGTGGATCTTGCCGTGCGGCAAGCCGGTGCTGTGGTGCCGGGCCGCGACGAGGGTGTTGAGCTGCCGCCGCAGCGCCACCCGCCGCTCCGCAGCGCTACGGGGGGCAGCCGGCTCGCGGGGCGCTGGCGGTGCCGACTCGTTGTTCCTCCGCCGCCGCTGGGCCGCCAACTGCTCCGCTTGCCGCTTGTTGAGCAGCAACGCCACCTGATCGGCGGTCAGCAGGCCCGGCAGGCCCAGGTATTCCTCCTCCTCCGGGGTGCCCGCCTGGGCGGCCGTCCCGAAGGAGGTGCCGTCGAAGATGACCTGGTCCAGTTCGGCGGTGGCGGACAGTGCCTCGAACCGCTTCTCCAGCTCCCCGCTCGCCTGCTCGTTGCGTTGCGCCCGCTCCAGCAGGTCGTCGTCGAACCCCTCCCGCTTCTTCGCCGCCCCGAGTACGTGGTCGCGTTCCGCCTCCAGCTCGCTGGCCAGCCCGAGCAGGTGCGGCACGCTGGGCACGAAGACCGACGCGGTCTCGCCGGGCCGTCGGGCCCGGACGAAGCGACCGATCGCCTGCGCGAAGTAGAGCGGCGTCGAGGCGCTGGTGGCATACACACCGACGGCGAGCCGAGGAATGTCGACGCCCTCGGAGACCATCCGGACCGCCACCAGCCAGCGCTGCTCGGAGGCAGCGAAGGCGGCGATCCGGGCCGAGGCACCATCGTCGTCGGAGAGCACCACGACGGCCTTCTCCCCGGTCACCCGCTCGATCAACCGGGCGTAGGCCCGGGCAGCCTGCTGGTCACTGGCGATGATCAGGCCACCGGCATCGGGCATCCCACCCGAGCGCAGCACCTGTAGCCGCGCGTCGGCGGCCCGGAGCACCTGGGGCATCCAGTCCCCTGCCGGGTCCAGCGCGGTCCGCCACGCCTGCCCGATCAGATCCTGGGTCATCGGCTCGCCCAGCCGAGCCGCTAGTTCGTCGCCGGCACTGGTCCGCCACCGGGTCTCCCCCGAGTAGGCGAGAAAGATCACTGGGCGAACGACACCGTCGCGTAGCGCGTGGGAGTAGCCGTACACCGAGTCGGCGCGGGAACGCTGGAGGCCGTCCTGGCCCCGCTCGTACTCCACGAACGGAATCGGGTTGTCGTCGGACCGGAACGGCGTCCCAGTCAGCATCAGCCGCCGTACGGCCGGCTCAAACGCGTCCCGGACCCCGTCACCCCAGGTACGCGAGTCACCGGCGTGGTGGATCTCATCGAGGATGACCAGGGTGCGCCGGGTCATGGTGCGCCGCCGGTGCACGTGCGGGGCCATTCCGACCTGGGCGTAGGTGAGCACCGCGCCGTGGAAGTCGGCCGACGAGTGCAGGTCGGAGTTGCGGAACGCCGAGTCGAGTTGGATGCCCACCCGGGCCGCCGCCTGTGCCCACTGCGTCTTGAGGTGCTCGGTGGGCGCAACGACGGTGACCGCCTCGATCGTGCCGTCGACCAGCAGCTCGGCGGCGATGCGTAGGGCGAAGGTGGTCTTGCCGGCGCCGGGGGTGGCGACGGCCAGGAAGTCGTCGGAGCGGCGGCGCAGGTATTCGACCAGGGCCTTACGCTGCCACGCCCGCAGCGCCGGGAAGGAATCTATCGACGGTGGCGAGGCGGCCATGCGAACTCTCCTCCTCAGCCCGAAGGGCGACGATCACGGCGGACTGGCGGCAGCCGGTTCGGAAGCTCGCACAAGCACGACCCTCACCGCTGACCGGACCGGTCACCAGGTCCACGAAAACGCCTCCGCGACCGGTGGCCGGCGAAGGCCGTCCCAGCATAACCAGGAGTCGCCTTCGACCCCAGCCGACACCAGCGCCCCGCAGGTCGCCCGGTGCGTCGCCCGGGGGAACTACCAGGTCATCCAGCTGGTCACCGGTCAGCCGGGCGGCCGTCGCCGGTGCCACCGGGAGAGCTGGGCATCGGTCGAGCGCTCCGCTACGCCGGTCGGCAGCGTCTTCCCGCGCCTCTTGCCCGGGCGGGGTACCCGCCAACCGTCCGGAACCGAAGCTGACTCACGGAGGTTGGCCACCGGGGCCGACCAACTTCGGCGTAGGGCGACCAGACGTACGACGAAGACCAACACCGCCGCCCCGACCAGCGGGACCGGTCCGGTGACGCCGGCGTAGTCCACGGCGGCCACCGCAACCGCCCCGACGAGCGCCGCCACCGCGTAGATCTCTCGTCGTAACACCACCGGAATCTCCCCGGTGAGCAAATCCCGACCGAGGCCACCACCGATGCCGGTGAGCATCCCGATCAGGCAGGCACCGACGGGCGGCACGTCGGCCGAGAGCGCCTTGAGCGTGCCGGCGACGGTGAACAGACCCAGTCCCGCCGCGTCCAGGACCAGTACGGTGGTCCGCAGCCGGGCCAGTTGCGGGTGTAGCCAGAACACGGCTGCGGAGGTGACCACGGCGGTAGTGGCGTATCGCCAGTCGGCGAAGGCCAGGGGCGGCACCTCGTTGATGGCAAGGTCTCGGAAGATCCCACCACCGAGCGCGGCGACGAACCCGACGAAGATCACGCCGAAGAGGTCGAGTCGCTTGGCCACCCCGGCCGAGGCGCCCGAGGCGGCGAAGACGGCGACACCGGCCAGGTCGGCCAGGAGCAGGGCGGTGGAGGTGGTCACCGCCGAAGGCTACGCAGCGACTCGCGGGGCCCGCACGGGCTCAGCCCTTCATCGAGTCGTAGATCTCCTTGCACTTGGGGCAGACGGGTGAGCCGGGCTTGGCCGCCTTCGTGACGGGGAACGTCTCGCCGCAGAGGGCGATCACGAACGTGCCCATGACCGCACTTTCGGCGATCTTCTCTTTCCGGACATAATGAAACATTTCCGGCCCGGTGTCGGCGTCCTTCTGCTCCGGACGCTCAAGAACCTGTGTGCTCACGTCTACACCTCCGGTCATCCAGTTTGGCAGGTCACTAGCGCACGGTCCACCGCACCCCCGCCCACCTGCGGGCCGTACCGTGTCAGACGTGACCGACTTCCACATCCGGTACGGCGCCGAGGTAGCCGACGCGCGACGCGACGGGCGACCCGTCGTGGCGCTGGAGAGCACGATCGTTTCCCACGGCTTGCCCCGGCCCGACAACCTGCGGGTCGCGCGGGAGATCGAACAGGCGGTACGGGCCGGCGGAGCCGTACCGGCGACCATCGGCATGGTCGGCGGCGATCTGGTGGTCGGCCTCGACGACGCCCAACTGACCCGACTGGCCAGCACCGACGGGGTGGCCAAGCTCTCCGTACGTGACCTCGCGGCAGCCGCCGCGACCGGCGCGGACGGGGCGACCACGGTAGCCGCCACCAGCGCGGTAGCCGCCGCCGCCGGAATCGGGGTCTTCGCCACCGGGGGGCTCGGCGGGGTGCACCGGGAGGCCAGCCAGACCTTCGACGAGTCGGCCGACCTGACCACCCTGGCCCGTACGCCCATCGCCGTGGTCTGCGCCGGGGTCAAGTCGATCCTCGACGTGGGAGCCACCCTGGAACGGATGGAAACCCTCGGGGTGACCGTCCTCGGCTACCGCACCCACCGCTTCCCCGGCTTCTTCATCACCGACGGCGGCTTCGACCTCGACTGGTCCGTGGACTCCCCCGAGCAGGTGGCCGCGGTACTGGCCGCCCAAGCGGCGCACGGCGCCCACTCCGGTGGCGTGATCGTGGCCAACCCGCTGCCGGTCGACGAGCAACTCGACCCGGCGCTGCACGACCGGACGCTGACCGAGGGCCTGGCCCTGCTGGAACGCGAGGGGGTCACCGGCAAGGCGGTCACGCCGTTCCTGCTGTCCCACTTCCACTCCGCCACCGAAGGTGCCAGCCTCGCCGTAAACGTCCGGATCATCCTGCGCAACGCCGCGCTGGCCGCCCAGATCGCGGTCGCCGTCGCAGCGCGTCCCAGCCTCACCGCCTGGTGACCGCGTCGCCGCGGATCGTCACCGTTGGTGACGTCATCACCGACGTACTCGCGGTGCTGACCGGGCCGCTGGCCACCGGCTCGGACACGGCGGCGGCCATCCGGTCCACCGGGGGCGGCCAAGCCGCCAACACCGCCGCCTGGCTCGGCTGGCTGGGCGGCACGGTGACCCTGGTCGGGGCGGTCGGCGCGGACGACGCCGGCCGGGCCCGGCTATCGGAACTCAACGACCTCGGGGTGCACTGCGCGGTACGGCAGTACCCGGAGACCCCCACCGGCACAGTGATCGTCCTCGCCCATGACGGCGAACGGACCATGGTCACCGAGCGGGGAGCGAACCTGCGGCTGACCGGGGCGGACGTGGACGCCGCGCTGGCCGGGGTAACCGACGCCCGGCACCTGCACCTGTCCGCGTACACCCTGTTGGACGCCGGGTCCCGCGACGCCGGCCTGCGCGCGCTGGCCGCCGCCCGCGAACTCGGGCTGACCACCAGCGTCGACGCGGCCTCCGCGGCACCGCTGCGGCAGGTCGGGGCAGCGACCTTCCTGGACTGGGTACGCGACGTCGACCTGCTGCTCGCCAACTCCGACGAGGCGACCGTCCTGGCCGGCGAACAGGAGCCCGAGACGCAGGCCCGGTGGCTAGCCGGCGCGGTCCGCAACGCGGTGGTCAAGCGGGGGGCCGACGGGGCGATCTGGGCCAGCCAGACCGGGTCGGTGGTCAGGGCGGCGGCGCGGCGGGTGCCGGTGGTCGACGTGACCGGGGCTGGCGACGCGTTCGCGGCCGGGCTGCTGGCCGCCTGGGTGGCCGGGGCGTCGCCGGCCGAGGCGTTGGCGCGGGCCGGGGAGACCGGGGCGGTGGCGGTGTCGACGGTGGGCGCCCGGCCTTCTCGTTAGGAAGGGCCCCTTCTTATCGCTTTTTGCATAGGAAGGGGCCCTTCCTAACCGCAGGGCGTGGGCGCCGCAGCGGCGTGGGCACCGCAGCAGTATGGGCGCCGCAGCGGGATGGGTGCCTCAGGGCTCGGCGTCGATGATCGGGTGTGGCCGTTCCTCGGCCGACAGGCTGCGCGGCGCACTTCCGGTGGCGGCCCGCCGCTGGAACCGGTAGGCGAGACGATGCTTGTCCTTCGGCGGGCGGTCGTTGACCAGGATCACGGCCAACCACGGCAGGAGGATCATGCCAACCCCGCAGAGCGGCAGCCAGAACCAGAGCATCGGTGCCTCGGCCACGACCAGAGTCGCCCCCAGCACCAGGCAGAGCAGGCGGATGCCCATCATGATGAGGTACCGCACCTGGCGACTCTGCAACTGGTCGTCCTGGCTGCGCGAGGCATCGGTGATCAGGATCGGCTCGAACGCCTGACGCTTCACCACGCGGTCCTCCTCGGGGGTGCCCGTTCATCCTCGCATCTACCGCGGCCAGCACCGTCGGCAACCAGGTCAACCCGGTACGTGTTACGTGCGTGGTACGCTCCGCAGGTGGGCAGGAGGTTCAGCTTCACCGATGAGGCACTGGGCAACCTGAAGGTTTACGACGTTACCCCGGCAGAAGTCTGGGAAGCCCTGCACAGCGCCCGGCGGATCATCCGACATCTCGGCGACGACGTGATGATTGTCTATGCAGCCGCACACCGGGGTCGACGTCTGGCCATCCTGCTCGCCGAGGCGGACCGGGTCGACCACGACTGGGACATCCTCTCGGCGCGGGACCTGAGCGACAGCGAGTCCAAGCGCTACGACGAGGCGATGCAGGGCTGGCGAAGATGAGGAGGCGACGGAGATGAACCGGCAGGACGCGACCAAGCAGTTCCACGACGGGGGCGAGCGGCTCGCCGAGCTGATCGACGACAGCCAACCGGCCGAGCTGCCCACTCCGGACACCGACGTACCCATGGTCAGCCGGTCCGTACGGTTGCCACTCGAAACCTACGAGCGGGTTCGGGCCGCTGCCGACGCCCGGGGCATCGGAGTCACCACCCTCATGCGGCAATGGATCGAGGCCGGGCTGGCCGACCTCGACGAGTCCGCCACCGTCTCCCTGGCCGATGTACGCCGGGCGCTCGCCAGCCTCGCCCAGCCCACCGCCGCCTGACGCCCCGCCGTACGGCACTCGCCTAACATCCGTACGACACATCGGGTACGCGCCGGCATGTCGGCGGGACCAGCCAGCATCAGCCAGCAGGGGACCAGCCCGGGTCGGCCAGCGCGACTAGGCCGGAGCGACTAGGCCAGCGCGCAGTTCCCGGGTCACCCGGTGCGTTGCGGGTATCCGACGCAGCAGTTCAGCGGGCAGTGGTCCCCGGCGCAGCGCCGCGAGGACCAGTTCCTTGCGCAGCCGCCTTCATCTGCTGCTTGTACTCACGTACCCGCGCCAACGCTGAACTATCGGTAATGTCGGCAACCGAGCGATACACCCCATCCTCGCCGTACACCCCAGCGGCCTCCTGCCAGCCGGGTGGCCGTACGTCGAACTGCTTACCGAGCAGGGCGAGAAAGATCTGCGCCTTCTGCTTACCGAACCCGGGCAGCTCCCCGATCCGCCGCAACGCGGTCGCACCATCCGGAGCGTCGGCCCACACCTGCGCCGCCTCACCGTCGTAGCGCTCGACGAGAATCCGGCACATCTCCTGGACACGGGCGGCCATCGCCTTGGGAAACCGGTGCAGCGCGGGTCGCTCGGAAAAGATCGCCACCAGCGCTTCCGGGTCGAAGTTGGCCAGCTCGTACGCATCCGGCTCGTGACCCAGCCGCCGCGCCAGGTCGTACGGCGCCGAGAACGCCTTCTCCATGGACACCTGCTGATCAAGCAGCATTCCGAGCAGCAACGCGAGCGGGTTCCGAACGACGAGTTCGTTCGCCGCAGGGTCAATAGGGAGGGACAACGCCATGGTCCGATGATGCCGCACGTGATTCGTCAGACCATCCTGATGTGACCAATACGGGCCGTCGGTCAGCTGCCCACCACGCGATGAGGGAAGCCGGGAGGCCGGCGCATCCCCGACGTACACGTCGGATCTTCCCTCCGGACTCCTCCAGCGAAATCAGCTCATCCGGCAGGTGACGTGGGGTTGCAGCCGACACGGCGGGCGACAGCCGGCAGGATGGGGGCGTGGACGTACATGACATGCTGCTCTCTCCCACCGGGGTCGACCAGCTCAGAGACGCGCTGATCAGCGCCGAATACACGTCGAGCGGGATCGCCGAGCGGCTCGGACCGATAGCCACGGGAGCGCTGGCTGCAAACGACTACCGGGCCGCGTTACGGGCCACCGAAGGCGGGGACCGCCTCGACACCCTGATCCGGCTCTTCGTCTGCGCCCAGATCGAGCCAGAGCCGGCGGTCGCCGCCGCACTCGCTCCGCTGCCGCTGGCCGACGCGCTCGCCGGAGGTCTGGTCGAGCGGTACGTCGACGGCCTACGTCAGGCCATCGACCTGGAGCCGTACGGCGACACCTGGTGGGTGCTCTCCGACCTGCCGGCCGGCAGCCGCCCCGGCCCGCTGGCCAGCGACCACGTGCTGGGCGTGGGAGGTGCTTCCACCACCCTGGTCGGTGCGGCGATCCGCCGACCGGTCCGCACCGCGCTCGACCTCGGCACCGGTTCCGGGGTGCAGGCGCTGCACCTGTCCACCCACGCGCAGGCGGTCACGGCCACCGACCTCTCCCCCCGCTCGCTGCGGTTCGCGGCGACCACCGCCCGGCTGAGCGGACAGCAGTGGGAACTGTTGGCCGGGGATCTGGTCGCACCGGTCGCCGGCCGGCGCTTCGACCTGGTGGTGAGCAATCCCCCGTTCGTGGTCGGGCCGGGCACCACCACACACACGTACCGGGACTCTGGTCGGGTCGGTGACGGGGTTGGGGCGGAACTGGCCGCTGCGGCACCGGGCCTGCTCACCGAGGGCGGCACCATGCAGTACCTGGCGAACTGGGTACACGTCGCCGGCGAGGACTGGGACGAGCGGGTAGCCGGCTGGTTCGCCGGCACCGGGCTGGACGCCTGGGTCATCCAGCGCGAGGTGGCCGACCCCAAGGCGTACGTGGACCTGTGGCTGGCCGACGCCAGCGAGGCCACCGATCCGCAGCGGGTGGTCGACTGGCTGGACTGGTTCGATGCGCACAAGGTCGAGGCGATCGGCTTCGGTGTGATCAACCTGCGCCGCAGCGGCCACGACGATCCGGTGGTCCGGGTGGAGGATCTGCGTCAGCCGGTGCAGCCGCCGCTGGGCGACCAGGTCGCGGCCTGGTTCGACCGCCAGGACTGGCTTCGGGTACGCAACACCGACGGCTTGCTCGCCGCCCGTTACCAGGCCGCCGACGGGCTACGGCTGCGGCAGGAGGCGACCATGGGCGAGGAGGGCTGGACGGTCGACCGGCAGGTGCTCGCCATGCCCCACGGGCTGCGCTGGTCCGAGGAGGTCGACCCGCTGGTGCTGGCGCTGGTGGGGGGCTGCGACGGACGGCTGCCGCTACGCGATCAACTCGCCCTGCTCGCCGTCGCCCACGAGGTCCCGGAGCCTGACCTGGCCGAGGCGGCTGGGCCGATCATCGCCCACCTGGTCGAGCGGGGAATCATCGCGCCCGTATCCGACTGACCTGAAGCGGCCCGGAGCGGCCGGTGTGGCAGTCTGCTCCTCATGCGTGCGGTGGTACAAACGGTGAGCCGAGCCAGCGTCACGGTGGACGGGACCGTCGTGGGGGCGATCTCCGATGGTCTGCTGGTGCTGCTCGGCGTTACCCACGCCGACACCGGAGCCACCGCCACGACCATGGCCCGCAAGGTGCATGATCTGCGCATCCTCGACGACGAGCGGTCGGCAGCCGAGATCGGCGCGCCGATCCTCGTAGTCAGCCAGTTCACCCTCTACGGGGACGCCCGCAAGGGGCGACGGCCGAGTTGGGGTGCGGCGGCCCCGGCCGAGGTGGCCGAACCGCTGGTGACCGCGTTCGCCGAGGCACTGCGGTCGCGTGGCGCGAAGGTGGAGACTGGCCGGTTCCGGGCACACATGCTGGTCGAGAGCGTCAACGTCGGTCCCCGGACCGTGCTGCTGGAGCTGTAAACCAGACCGGGTCCGCTGGCACCGGGCCAGCGGACCCATCTTGGCCGGAGAGCCGACGTGGCCCGCACCGACCGCAGCTGACTCGTGGCCATTTCGACCGGCAGCTGACGTGGCGCACCTCGACCGTAGCCGGGCCCGACACTCCAGATCAGAAGAACAGGCCGCGCTTCTGGATGGACTGTCGCAGCCAGCCGTCGAGTTGGGCCACCCAGTCGGTCCGCTCGACGGTGGCATAGTCCACAGTGAACCGACCGAACGCGTCCCGTCCCTCAGTGAACACTCCACCCCGCTTGTCGATCTCCAGTACGACCTGGAGGTGCTGGGGCGTACCGATGAAGGTCAGTTCCAGCTGGTTGATCGCGCGGGCGTACTGGGGTGGCGGGTAGAACTCGATCTCCTGGTAGAACGGCAGCGTCTGCTGTACGCCGTAGATGTGGCCCCGTTCGACGTCAGCCCGGCTGAACCGGAAACCGAGCCGCAGCAGCGCGTCAAGGATGCGTTCCTGGGCCGGGAGCGGATGCACCGCCACTGGGTCGAGGTCCCCCTTGTCGAGGGAGCGGGCGACTTCGAGCTCGGTCCGCAGCCCCATCGTCATGCCGTGCAGGTGCTGGCCGTAGACCTCGGTGATCGGCGTCTCCCAGGGCACGTCGAACCGGAACGGGATGTCGTGGCGCTGCCCCGCCTCCAGGCGGAACGGGCCGGTCATCCGCTGGCGGTGGAATTCCTGGGTCGTGTCGTACTCGCTGTCGCCGCTCTCCACCTCGACGCGGGTCACCAGGCCCAGTGCGACGTACTCGATGTCCACCGCGTGGTCGCCGCCGGCGACGTGGATCTGCCCTTCCAGATATCCGCCGGGCCGGCAGTTGGGGTTGCTCAACACGGTCTCCACCGACGGACCGCCAACGCCCATCGCCTGCATCAATCTCTTGAAGACCATCACGTCCTCCGTTGCTTTCCTGTGGTGTCTCAGTGGCGAACGGGTGGCAGAGTAATCGGCGACGGCAAGCCGAATCTTCGCTGGACATTACCCGGATACGCCACCAGAACGGACGAATGACCTCCGGTCTGATACCGGATTCATGCCACGTCGGCCGTCTCCTCACCTCAGCTTCACGCCTCACCGGCCAAGCTGGTACCCACTAGCGCGGTTCGTGCTAGCGCGTGCCACGCCGACACGGGGAGGCGACTGGAGATGGTCCTGCAGATGACCGAGAAAGAACTCAAGCCGGCCGTCATGGTGGGATCGGCGGTAGACGCCGATGCCGGCAGGATCGCCAACGAGCACCTGGTCGATCTTGACGCGACCGACGAGCGCGGCGTCTCGGCCGATCTGGTCCGGGCCTACCTCAACGGCATCGGCCGGACCAAGCTGCTCACCGCCGTACAGGAGGTCGAGCTCGCCAAGCGAATCGAGGCCGGCCTCTACGCCGAGGAGAAGCTCACCGATTCGGTGGCGGAGCCCTTGCGTACGGAGCTGGGGATCGTCGTCGACCAGGGTCGCGCCGCCAAGAACCACCTGCTGGAGGCGAACCTGCGGCTGGTGGTCAGCATTGCCAAGCGCTACACCGGGCGGGGCATGGCCTTCCTCGACCTCATCCAGGAGGGCAACCTCGGCCTCATCCGCGCCGTCGAAAAGTTCGACTACACCAAGGGCTACAAGTTCTCCACCTACGCCACCTGGTGGATCCGCCAGGCCATCACCCGCGCCATGGCCGACCAGGCCCGCACCATCCGCATCCCGGTGCACATGGTCGAGCAGGTGAACCGGATGGTGCGTACCCGCCGGGACCTCGCCACCACCCTGGGCCGGGAACCCACCGTCGCCGAGATCGCCACTGCCCTCGGCGTCGCTGAGTTCCAGGTGATCGAGCTCATCTCCTACGACCGGGAGCCGGTCAGCCTGGACCAGGCCGTCGGCGAGGACGGCGAGAGCGCGCTGGGTGACTTCGTGGCTGCCGTGGATCCGAGCAGCGACCCGGGCGAGACAGCCACCCAGGGGCAGCTTCGCAACGAGGTGGAGATCGTCCTCGCCACCCTGTCGCAGCGGGAGCAGGCGGTGATCCGGCTGCGCTTCGGGCTCGACGACGGTCGGCAGCGCACCCTGGACGAGGTGGGTCGCGAGTTCGGGCTCTCCCGTGAGCGGATCCGCCAGATCGAGAAGGTGACGCTACTCAAGCTCCGCCAACCGTCGCGGGCGCAGCGGCTGGAGACGTACGCCAGCTGACCCTGGAACCGAACTGGTGGCGGCCCCTGCTCTCCCCGGCTGGGGCTGCCCGACAGTTTCCCTGGCACACAGTTTCCCTGCCAGACTGCTGGCATGATGACCGCTGCTCTGGGCCTCCGCTTCCTGCTGGAACTGGCCGCGCTGGCGGCGCTGGCGTACGGCGGATGGCAGGCCCCGGCCCCGGTCTGGGGCCGGCTGCTCCTCGCCGTACTGCTCCCGCTGGCCGCCGTGGCCATCTGGGCCCGCTGGGTCGCCCCCAAGGGCCGGAAGGTGCTGCCCGACCCGCTCCGCCTGATCCCGGAGTGGTGCGTCTTCGGTGGCGGCGCACTGGCTCTGGTCACCGCCGGCCTCCCCGGGCTCGGGGCGGCACTCGCCCTCCTCGCCGCCGGGGACCGGCTGGTGCTCTGGTGGCTGGACCGAAAGTCGGGCGACGCTGCCACGCGCTGATCAGGCGACACCACTCTGCTCACAGGACACCGCTAGCCGATCAGACGACACCGCTAGCTGGTCACAGGCGCCGGGGGCCGGTGTCCGGACGTATCGCCGCCGCGTCCACCCGTACCGTGGCGTGCAGCACCGACAGTCCCTGCGGCCGGACCAGCACCGGATTGAGGGTCAGTGCCCGCACCTGGGGGTGCTCGTCGACCAGCCGGCCCACCCGCAGCAGCAGGTTCGTCAGCGCGGCCCGGTCGACCGCCTCGGCTCCCCGGTAGCCGTGCAGCAGCGGCGCGGCTCGCGGCTCGTCGATCAGGTCGGCCGCGTCCCGGTCGGTCAGCGGCGCGGCCCGCCAGGCCCGATCTCCGAGCAGTTCGCTCGCCACCCCGCCCAGCCCGAACCCGACCACCGAACCGAACGCTGGATCTTCGACCATTTCCACCACGCACGCGACGCCCGGGGCCACCATCGGCTGCACCAGCACGTCGGTGCCGAACAGCCCGGCCAGTTCGCCGTACGCCCGGCGTACCGCTGCCTCGGTGGCCAGTTCCAGGCGGACCGCGCCCAGGTCGAGCCGGTGCCGCAGCCCCTCCCGGGCCGCCTTGAGCGCCACCGGCAGCCCCCACTGCCGCGCCGCCGCAACCGCCTCCGCAGCCGAGCCTGCCCGGGTCGACGGTACGACCGGCACGCCGTACGCCCGCAGCAGCCGCTCGGCCAGCGCCGGGCGGTCCTCGGCCAGCGCCGTCCGGGCCGCCATCGGGTCCGCATCGGACAGTTCGGGCAGTTGGCCCGGTGGTCGCCGGAGCCAGTCGGCGTAGCCGACCACCCGGGCCAGGGCCCGTACCGCCTCCTCCACCGACGGGTACGCCGGCACACCGGCCGGCAGCCGGTCCACCAGGGAGGCTGCCACGATCGGTTTGTCCCCGGTCAGGGCCACCCCGGCCAGCGCTGAGGCGAAGTCGACGTCCTCGTCGGCGGCGCGGCCCGGCAGCGGCGGGGCGAAGACCACGACCAGGGCGTCGACACCGTCGTCGGCCATCGCGGCGTCGAGTGCGGCAGCGAAGACCGGGACGCCCGCCTCGGAGCCGACATCCAACGGATGCCCCTCGGCGACGGTCAGCCCGCCGGCCCGACAGGCGGTCGCGGCCAGCCGGGACAGCGCCGAGGAGTTCCCGACGATGCCGACCCGCCGGCCGGCCGGTAGCGGCTGGTTGGCCAGCAGCACCCCGGCGTCGAACAGTTCGGCCACGGTGTCCACCCGGATCACCCCGGACCGGGCGAACAACTCGGTCACCGCCTTGGCGTCCGGTCCGACGGCCGTTCCCGGAGCCGAGCCCGGCTCGCGCGCCGGGGAGGCGAGCGCCACCACCGGTTTCGTCCGGCTGATCCGCCGGGCCAACCGGGCGAACTTACGCGGGTTTCCGAAGCTCTCCAGGTAGAGCATGATCACGTCAGTGCCCGGATCGTCCTGCCAGTACTGCAGCAGATCGTTGCCGGAGACGTCGGCCCGGTTACCCGCCGAGACGAAGCTGGACAGGCCAAGCCCGCGCCGATCCGCCTCGGCCAGCAACGCCACCCCGAACGTGCCGGACTGGCTGAAGAAGCCGACCCGCCCGGCACCGGGCAACGCCGGGGCGAGGGTGGCGTTGAGGCGTACCCGCTCGTCGGTGTTGGCGATGCCCAGGCAGTTCGGGCCGACCACCCGCATGCCGGCGGCGTGCGCCTGCCGGAGCAGGGCCTCCTGCGCGAGTGCTCCCGCCGGGCCGGACTCGGCGAAGCCGGATGAGATCACCACCAGCCCGTGCGCGTTGGCGCTGCCGGCGTCGGCGACCGCGTCGGCCACTGCCTCGGTCGGTACCGCGACCACCGCCAGGTCGATGTCGAACTCGACGTCCCCCGCCGACCGGTACGCCGGCAGCCCGCCGACCCGGTCCGCGTGCGGGTGTACGGGCACGATCTCGCCGGTGAAGCCGCCGTCGCGCAGATGGCCCAGGACCGCCGCGCCCACCCCCTGCCCGCTGCTGCTGGCACCGTAGACCGCGACCGCTCGCGGATTCAGCAGCCGGGCGATGGACCGGGCCTCGGTACGGTGTTCGCGGTCCCGCTGCACCTCCAGCGACTGCTCGGTGGGGGCGATGGGGAAGGTCAGGTGCACCACCCCGTCGGCGTACTGACGGGTCACCTGGTAGCCGAAGTCGGCGAAGACCCGGAGCATCTTCGCGTTGGCCGGTAACACCTCGGCTACGAACCGGGTGATCCCCTCCTGCCGTGCGGCGTCGGCCAGATACTCCAGTAGTACGGACCCGATGCCCCGCCCCTGGTAGGCGTCCTCCACCACGAAGGCCACCTCCGCCTCGACAGCCTCCGGCCCGAGCCGGTCGTAGCGACCGACGGCGAGAATGTCCTCGCCGGAGAGCACCACGAACGCCTCTCGGTCGTGATGGTCTACGGTCACGAACCGCCGCAGGTCCCGGTCCGGGATGCGCGGGTACGGCGAGAAATAACGTAGGTAGCGGGTGCGCTCGGAGAACCGGGAGTGCATCGCCACGATGGCGGGGGCGTCGTCGGGGTGGATCTGCCGCAGGTGGACGGTGGTGCCATCGCTGAGCAGGACGTTCGCGGAGCGGTCCATGGCGGATTCAGCCTCCGTAGCCATGGTCGGGGTGTACGGGGTGACCGGTTCCAGGGTGGGGTGATCAGTCCTGGGAGTGGGGTGAACAGTGACTTGGGGTGAGCAGTGACCTGAGGTGATCTGTGACGTGTGCTGGTCAGTCCCGGGGATCGTGCGGGTCGAGACCGAGCAGCGGGAACACCTCCTTACGGGTGGCGATGATGGCCCGGTCCACCGCATCCGGCTCGCCGCTGGGCTGCCACGGCTCGTACGAGATGTCCGCGTCGTCGGTCATCCGCAGCGGCACCTCCCGGTGCGGCCGGCGTACCTGGGCCAGTTTGCGCCAGTCCGGTGGGGTCAGCGTGGCCGGGTCGAGGGGCTCGCCGGTAGCCACCGCGAGCAGATGGGTCCAGGCCCGGGGCACCACCTCAACCAGGGCGTACCCACCACCTCCGGTAGCCACCCAGCGGCCCTCGCACAACTCGTCGGCGAGCGCCCGGAGCGCCAGGTAGCTGGCGCGCTGCCCGTCGACCGAGAGCCGCAGGTCGGCCAAGGGGTCGGCGCGATGGCTGTCCACCCCACACTGGGTCACCAGGATCTGCGGCCGGTACGCCCGCAACACCGACGGAACAACGGCGTGGAAGGCGCGCAGCCAACCGGCGTCACTGGTGCTCGGCGGCAGGGGCAGATTGACCGCGCTGCCTTCGGCACCGGGGGCTCCCGTCTCGTCCGGGAAGCCGGTGCCCGGGAACAGCGCCAGCGGCGTCTCGTGCAGGCTGACCGTCAGCACCCGTGGGTCGTTGTAGAAGATCTGCTGCACCCCGTCGCCGTGGTGCACGTCGACGTCGACGTAGGCAACCCGCTCGGCCCCCAGGTCCAGCAGCCGGGCGATGGCCACCGCCGGGTCGTTGTAGACACAGAACCCAGCTGCCCGGCCGGCCATGGCGTGGTGCAGCCCACCGGCCACGTTGACCGCCCGCCGCGCCTCGCCACGCCAGACCAGTTCGGCTGCGGTCAGGCTGGCCCCGGCGATCAGGGCACTCGACTCGTGCATCCCGTCGAAGATCGGGTTGTCCGCCGTACCGAGGCCGTAGCCGGAGAAGAAGGGGTCGTCCGGCGCGGCCCGCACCGCGTCGAGGTACTCCGGCCGGTGCACCCGGCTCAGCGCCGCCTCGTCGGCCGGTGACGGTGCCATCATCTGCACGCCGGGCCGGTCGAGGACACCCAACTCCTGGGCAAGTGCGATGGTCAGCTCGACCCGGACCGGATCGAGTGGATGGTCACCCAGGTCGTAGGCCAGTAACGCCTCGTCCCACATCACCACAGTGCCGTCCGACATGGGCACATCGTCGCACGTCGGACCGGTGACCCCGGGGGTACGCCCCGCCGCCGGGCGGTGCGTCGCGTGGCGCGGGTCGCTAGGTGGCGGGGGGTCGTGGCGGTGTGAGTCGCTAGGTGGCCGGCGACTCGTCGGCGGGTCCGGTGGCCACCGGGCGGGACGGGTCGGTGACCCAGTCACTCCACGAGCCGACGTAGAGGGCGGCGTCTGGCCGGCCGGCCAGGTGCAGGGCGAACACGGTATGCGCGGCAGTCACCCCAGAACCGCAGTACGCGCCGACGCGTACCTCGGGAGCGACCCCGACCCGGGCGAACCGGGACCGGAGTTCGGCAACGTCAGGCCAGCGGCCGTCCGGCCCGGTCAGCTCGTTCACCGGCAGGTTGACCGCGCCCGGGATGTGCCCGGCGACCGGGTCGATCGGCTCGGTCTCGCCCCGGAACCGTTCGGGTGCCCGCACGTCGATCAGTACGGCGTCCGCGTCGACGGCCAGGTCGGCGGCGGTCCGGGCGTCGAGCACCGGCAGCGCACCGGGTCGAATTTCGATGTCGCCCGGTTCGGGTTCGGGCAGGTCGGTGCTGACCAGGAGCTCCGCCGCCTGCCAGGCCGGATATCCGCCGTCGAGGATCCGGGCCTGCTGGTGTCCGGCCCAGCGCAGGGTCCACCAGAGTCGGGCCGCCGGCAGACCCTCGCCACCGTCGTAGACCACCACTGGATGCCCGGCCCGTACGCCGGCCGCTCGCAGCACGTCGCGCAGTGTTGCCGAATCCGGCAGCGGGTGCCGCCCATCGACCCCGGCCGGGCCGCACAACTCGTCCAACTCCACGAAGACCGCCCCGGGCAGGTGCCCGACGGCGTACTCGTCGCGCTGGGACGGACCGCCGAGCCGCCACCGGACGTCAAGGATGGTGGGCGGATCGGCAGTGACCAGCTCCGCGGCGAGGGCGCTCGGGGAGACCAGAAGGTCATCGGATTCGGACATGCTGTCCAGTCAACACCATCGGCGCGCACAACCCCCGTTTCGGCTGCGGGTTTATGTCCGTACCGCGAGGTAGCATCGACGGCTAGGAGGCCGCTGACGTGAACGACCTTGTCGACACCACTGAGATGTACCTACGCACCATCCTCGAACTGGAGGAGGAGGGGGTGCCGCCGCTGCGTGCGCGGATCGCGGAGCGGCTCAGCCAGAGCGGGCCCACCGTGAGCCAGACCGTCGCCCGGATGGAACGGGACGGCCTGCTGACCGTGGAGGACGACCGCAGCCTGCAACTCACCGACCTCGGGCGGGCCAACGCCGTGGCCGTCATGCGCAAGCACCGCCTCGCCGAACTGTTGCTGGTCAACGTGATCGGGATGCCCTACGAGGAGGCCCACGAGGAGGCCTGCCGCTGGGAGCACGTGATGAGCGACGCGGTGGAGAAGAAGGTCTACGACCTGCTCAACCGCCCCACCCGGTCGCCCTACGGCAACCCGATCCCCGGCCTTGAGGCGCTCGGGGACTCCGTCCCGCTCAGCACCGAAGCCGCCGACAGTGAACGCAACCTGGCTTTCCCGGGGCTGTCCGGTCCGGTCGTGGTGCGTCGCATCTGCGAGAGCGTGCAGACCGACGCCGACGTCCTACGCCAGCTGCACGCCGCAGGTGTCGACCCGGGCGCGACCGTGACCGTCGCTCAGGAGCGCGACGGGGTAACGATCAACCGGTCGGGCGACAAGATCCGGCTCCCCCGCGAGGTCGCCTCCCGCGTCTTCGTCGCCACCCACTGATCGGCGGGGCCGCCGCCTAATTGTTTCGTCGACGGCGCGGCTAGAGCTTACTGGTGTCGATCTTCTTGGCTAGCGCCACGAGAGCGGGCAGCAGTTCCTTAGCCGCGTCCCGTCCCTGGCCGGCGGGAAGCGTGTGGTGAAGGCTGGCGGGCCGACCGTCCGTGCTCAGCCAACCGATCTCTGCCGTCGCGCCGTGCTCGTCGGCCGGCGCCACGGTCAACTGGTATGCCGCCTTACCCAGCCCACTGACGGACGCCCCGCCCTGGGGCACCAGGTCGGCCTTGAACCCGGTGGCGTCCATCGAGATGTCGGTGACCGACAGCGTCAAGTCGGGCTGGTCTGCCGCCTCGGTCCGCAACACACAGGTGTACGTCTGCTTGCGCTGACTGGCCGCCGCCACATCGAACCGGATGCTGAGGGCCTGCTCGACGGTTGGATAGTCCAGTAGCTCGCACGCTCCGCCCGCGTTGGACGCCGGCAACTCGACGGCCTCGGGCACGGGCACGGCGACCCGGGCTGGCGAGGCGTCCTCGCCGCCACAGCCGGCGAGCATGACCACCCCGGCACCGATCAGACAGAGCCGCCCGCGCACACCCGTACCTCCCGCTCGCACCGGCCACGACGGTCACCTGGCCGGTAGGTCCGTGGCACACCGTACGGGTTGCCCGGCGACAGCGAAAGCCCGGTCTCCACGGCTGGCCGACCGTCGGGCAACCGCCCTGCTCAGCGATTTGAGCCGTCGATCGGCAGCTGGGCCACGATGTGTCGGGCGATCTCCAGCGAGCTGGTCGCCGCTGGCGACGGCGCGTTGAGCACGTGTACCTGCCGGGGGCGGGTGACGATGAGGAAGTCGTCGATCAGCGTGCCGTCGGCGGCGACCGCCTGAGCGCGTACCCCGGCGGGGGCGGGCATCAGGTCCCGCTCGGTCAGCTCGGGCACCAGCCGGGCCAGGCTGCGCGCGAACCGGCGACGGGACAGCGAACGGCGTACCTCGGTCAGTCCGTAGTGCAGATGGCGGCGGGCCAGTCGCCACAGCCCCGGTTGGGTAGCCAGCTCGGCCACCGCGCGCGGGTCGATCCGCCGCCACGAGTAGCCCTCCCGGGCCAGCGCCAGTACGGCATTGGGGCCGGCATGCACCCCGCCGTCGATCATGCGGGTGAGGTGTACGCCGAGAAAGGGAAACCTCGGGTCCGGTACCGGATAGATCAGGCCTCGGACCAGGTCCCGCCGTTCCGGCCGCAATTCGTAATATTCACCCCTAAACGGGATGATCGACGCAGAAGGGGTCACGCCGGCCAGCCGGGCCACCCGATCGGCGTGCAGCCCAGCGCAGTTGACCAGCACATCGGCCACCACGTCACCAGCCGCGGTCTGGATCACCTGCTCGTCACCCCGGGTGACGATCCCGGTGACCCGAGTCCCGAGTCGGATCCGGGCGCCCGCCTGTTCGGCTCGCCCTGCCAATGCCTGACTGACGCGGGTGAAGTCGACGATGCCGGTCGAGGCCACGTGCAGCGCCTCGACACACCGTACGGCCGGCTCGTGCTCAGTGGCCTCGGCCGGGCCGATCAGGCGTACCGGCAGCCCGTTGGCGACCGCCCGCTCGTGCAGCGCCCGCAGTCTGGGCAGTTCACCCTCGTCCGTGGCAACGATGAGCTTTCCACACATCTGTACCGGTATGTCGTTTTCCGCGCAGAACTCGACCATCGACCGACTGCCGGCCGCGCAGAGCCGCGCCTTCAGGCTGCCCGGCCGGTAGTAGACCCCGGCGTGGATCACCCCGGAGTTGTGGCCGGTCTGGTGGGCGGCCAGGCGCGGCTCCTTCTCCAGCACGGTCACCTCGGCATCCGGCCGATCCAGGAGGATCCGATGCGCGGTCGCCAGCCCGACGATGCCCCCGCCGATCACCACGTACCTCGACATGGGCCAGGAGGCTACCGGTCCGGCGGGAAGGTGGCTGTCCGCTCACCGACCGGCCCGTCTGCGACGTACGGGCAGTGCCGGCACCCCCGGCCGCAACAGGTCCCACGACGGGCCAGAAAGCCGGCGGTGAGAACGAAGAGGCCGGTGTCCGGATCGGGGTAGCCAGCCTCGCCGGCGGCGAGCGCGGCGGCGTGGGCCACCAGAATCAGGTCCCGGGCTGGGTGGTCCGGCGCCAGCCGGCAAGGATGTGGCTGGTCCAGCGGTCGCGGCGCCAGCGGCAGTCGCCGTCCCTGCTCACCCCGCATGCGGCCAACCGTACGGTATGTCCCCCGGCCGCCCGGACGGGCTGTTGGGCTGCGGCCCAGCCGCCCTGCGGCCCGGGTGGGCTACTTCCCCGCCACTCTCCGATCACTACATTGCGCAACATTCCTGGAATTTCCTGGAATGGCGGACCGCTGCTGCTGGTTGCACTCTCTGTGACGCCCGAGCACCCGCCCGGGCGTTCGCCGTACCCCGGACCGGTGTTCGCCGAGCCGGGACAAGTTCCCATCCCCCGGACGGAAGGGCAACCATCGTGACCAGCCTCACCCGATGGCTCCCGGCCATCACCAGGGCCACCAGCGCCAAGACCGCACTGACCGCCGTCGGCATCGCCGTCACCGCCGCCGCGCTCACCGGCCCGGCCGCCGCACAAGCCGCGCCGAGTGTCGGCACCGCCAAGAAGTCGGCCAAGGAGTCGGCCAAGGAGAAGGAACTCCGGTACGAGTACCGGGCCCAGGAGAACTACTACTACTGCGGCCCCGCCGCCGCCCGGATCGCGGCCAGCGCCAACGGCCACACGCACAGCCAGGACGACATGGCCCGCAAGTTGGGCACCACCCCCAGCGGCACCAACTCCGCCGAGGACACCACCCGGGTGCTGGAGGAAGTCACCGGCAAGGACTACAAGACCACCGCCATCCCCGGGCCGTCGGCCACCCCGGCCGAGATGGACCGCCTCCAGGCTGACGTCGCCGAAGCCATCGACCAGGACAAGGCCGTCATCGCCAACGTACGGGGTAGCGGCACCGACACCAACGGAACCACCCGCTCCTACCCGGGCGGCCACTATGTCACCGTGGTCGGCTACCAGGACGAGGGGCGCAAGGTGCGGGTCGCTGACCCGGCCGCCCCGCAGGGCGACGGCACCTACTGGATGAGCACCATCAACCTGGCTCACTGGATCGCCGAACGCGGCTACTCCTCCTGACCCAGGCCGGGCCGACGCCCGTCGTACGACACCCCGCGACCGGGGAGCTGGCTTCCCGCCGGCTCCCCGGTCGTTCTTCTTCTCCCCGGTTACGCACGCTTCTTTTGCCCCGGTCACCGGACGACGTCGCCACCACCGGGCGTAGACAGCCAACGATTTTTGGTCGTTTCCTACAACATGGGCCGGGCAGCATTCGCTGTCCGCGACATGGTGCTGCCAGCCGGTAGACGGAAGGGTGAACAGTGCTGGGGGGCGCCGTGTTACGGCGCGCACATCGTTGGTCTACCGGAGGGGCTCGTTCGGGTGTTCACTCGTGTCGCCATCGTCAACCGTGGTGAGGCCGCCATGCGGCTCATCCACGCCGTCCGGGAGCTGGCTGCCGAAACCGGGACCCGGATCGAGACCGTCGCCCTGCACACCGACGTCGACCGGACGGCCACGTTCGTCCGCGAAGCGGATCTGTCGTACGACCTCGGTCCCGCCTCCGCGCGGCCGTACCTCGACCTGAAGGTGCTGGAACGGGCGCTGGTGGAGACCCGAGCCGATGCCGCCTGGGTCGGTTGGGGCTTCGTCGCCGAGGACCCGGCCTTCGCCGAACTCTGCGACCAGATCGGCGTCACCTTCGTCGGGCCGAGCGCCGAGGCGATGCGCAAGCTGGGCGACAAGATCGGTGCGAAGCTGATCGCCGAGGAGGTCGGCGTACCGGTCGCACCGTGGAGCCGGGGCGCGGTCGAGACCCTGGACGCCGCCCTGGCCTCGGCAGCCCAGGTCGGCTACCCGCTGATGCTGAAGGCAACCGCGGGCGGCGGCGGACGCGGCATCCGGGTAATCACCAACGAGGCCGAGCTCGCCGACGCGTACGAGCGCACCAGCCAGGAGGCGGCGCGGGCGTTCGGCAGCGGCGTCGTGTTCCTGGAACGCCTGGTCACCGGTGCCCGGCACGTCGAGGTCCAGGTAATCGCCGACGGCCAGGGCACCGCGTGGGCACTCGGCGTGCGCGACTGCTCGGTGCAGCGGCGCAACCAGAAAGTCATCGAGGAGTCGGCATCCCCGGTACTCCGCCGGGCGCAGGTAGCCGAACTCAAGGCGTCAGCCGAACGCCTGGCCGTCGCGGTCGGTTACTGCGGTGCGGCGACCGTCGAGTTCCTCTACCACCCAGGCGACAAGCTGTTCGCGTTCCTCGAGGTCAACACCCGCCTGCAGGTCGAGCACCCGATCACCGAGTCCACCACCGGGTTCGACCTGGTCAAGGCGCAACTTCGAGTGGCAGCCGGCGGCCGGCTCAAAGGCAAGCCGCCGGTGGAGCGCGGGCACGCCATCGAGGCTCGGCTGAACGCCGAAGACCCCGACCGCGATTTTGCACCGTCACCGGGCCGTATCGCGCGGCTGGACCTGCCCGCCGGTCCGGGCATCCGGGTGGACACCGGGGTCAGCGAGGGTGACACCATCCCCGCCGACTTCGACTCGATGATCGCGAAGATCATCGCCTACGGGCGGGACCGGGACGAGGCACTCGGGCGGCTGCGCCGGGCGATGGCGCAGACCACGGTGGTCATCGAGGGCGGCGCGACCAACAAGAGCTTCGTACTCGACCTGCTCGACCAGCCCGAGGTGATCGACGCCAGCGCCGACACCGGCTGGATCGACCGGGTACGCGGCGAGGGTCGACTCGTCTCGCACCGGCACTCCGCCGTCGCGCTGGCCGCCGCCGCCATCGAGGCGTACGAGGAGGAGGAGCGGGTCGAACGACAGCGGCTGCTGTCGACGGCGGCCGGCGGACGCCCGCAGGTGCAGCACTCCAGCGGCCGTCCACTGGACCTCAAACTGCGGGGCGTCGGCTACCGCGTCCGGGTCGCGCGGATCGGTGCGCACCGGTTCCGCGTCGGTATCGAGGCCGGCGGCGAGGTGCACACCGCCGACGTCGATCTCGACCGCTTCGACCGGCACACCGGGCAGGTCGTCGTCAACGGCAGCCGTCATCACCTGCTCACCGGCACCCACGGGCCGATCCACCTGGTCGAGGTGGACGGCGTCACGCACCGGGTCAGTCGGGACGAGGGCGGCGTCGTCCGCTCGCCCATGCCCGCGCTGGTCGTCGCCACCCCGCTGCGGGTCGGCGACGAGGTCGAGGCGGGCGCACCGGTGCTGGTGGTGGAGGCCATGAAGATGGAGACGGTGCTGCGGGCACCGTTCAGGGCGCGGCTCAAGGAATGTGCCGTGTCCGTGGGCAGCCAGGTGGAGGCCGGTGCCGCACTGCTCCGGCTGGAGCCACTCACCGACGACAGCACCGAAACCACCGACGATCCGCAGACCACCACCGTCGAGTTGGACCTGCCCACCGCGCCGGCAGCGGTTCCGACGCGCGCCCGCACCACCCGAGGCCAAGAGGACCTGCGCAGTCTGCTGCTCGGCTTCGATGTGGACCCACACGACGAGCGCCGAGTGCTCGATGACTATCTCAACGCACGCCAGACCGGCATCGCCGACGGCTACCGGCCGCTGACCGAGGAACTCGAACTCGTCGACCTCTTCGCCGACCTCGCCGAACTGAGCCGCAACCGGCCGGCCGGCGACGACGGCGGTGACGGGCACGTACACAGCGCCCGCGAGCACTTCCACGCCTATCTGCGGTGCCTCGACGTGGAGCGGGCCGGGCTGCCGGCAACCTTCCAGGCCAGGCTCGCCAAGGCGCTCGGGCACTACGGGGTCACCGAGTTGGAACGCTCCCCCGCGCTCGAAGCCGCCGTGTTCCGGATCTTCCTTGCCCAGCAACGCGCGTCCGTCGACGCCACGGTCGTGGCGACGTTGCTGCGTGCCTGGCTGCGGGAGTCGCCGCCGGACGAGGTGCTGCGCGAGCCGGCCGGTCTCGCGCTGGAGCGGCTGGTGGCCGCGACACAGGTCCGCTTCCCCGTCGTGGCCGACCTCGCCCGTGGCGTGGTGTTCGCCTGGTTCGCCCAGCCGCTGCTGCGCCGCAACCGGGCCCGGGTCTACGCCGACGTCCGCCGGCACCTGCGCCACCTGGACGCACACCCCGGCGCGGCGGACCGCACCGAGCGCATCGCCGAAATGGTACGCAGCACCGAGCCACTGGTACGGCTACTCGGCCAACGGCTGGTCCGTACCGACCTGGACAACGCGGTGATGTTGGAGGTGCTGACCCGGCGGTACTACGGCAACAAGGGCCTCGTGAGCGTCCGGACCAGGGTGGCCGCTGGCTGCACGTTCGTGGTCGCCGAGCGCGCCGACTCGTGTGTGGTCTCCGCCGCGGTGAGCTTCGACGCGTTGGACAGCGTGCTGCGTGGCCTCGCCGAACTGGCCACCGACGAGAAGGCCATCGACGCCGACATCTACCTGGCCTGGGAGAAGCAGCCAGCCGACCTCGACGCGACGGCCGCCGCCCTACACGAGGTCATCGACGCGTGCCCGCTGCCGCACCAGGTCCGCCGGCTCACCACCACCGTCGCGGGCCGAAGCGGTGCGGTGATGCACCACCACTTCACGTTCCGCCCGGCGACGACGGGAATGGTCGAGGATCGGCTGATCCGTGGCCTGCACCCGTACATCGCGCAGCGGATGCAGTTGGAGCGGCTGAGCAAGTTCGACCTCACCCGGCTGCGCTCGTCCGACGAGGAGGTATACCTCTTCCAGTGCGTGGCCCGGGAGAACCCGGCCGACGACCGGCTCGTCGCCTTCGCCCAGGTACGCGACCTGACCGAGTTGCGTGAGCACGACGGCCGACTGATCGCCCTGCCGACCGCCGAGGACACCATCGCCACCTGTCTCGACTCGATCCGTCGGGCGCAGGCGCAGCGGCCGTCGAAGAAGCGGTTCCACACCAACCGGATCGTGGTCTACGTCTGGCCGCCGATCGACCTCACCCGCGAGGAGATCGAGATGATCGCCGGGCGGGTACGACCGACGACCGCAGGTGCCGGACTGGAGGAGATCCTCTTCATCGCCCGGCAGCGCGACCAGCAGACCAGCGAGCTGACCAAGATCGCTATCCGGATCTCCTTCAACGCCACCGGTGGCGCCGAGCTGACCATCGGCGAGCCGTCGGACGAGCCGGTCGAACCGCTCGACGACTACCGGCAGAAGGTGCTGCGGGCCAGCAGCCGCAACGCGGTGTACCCGTACGAGCTGACCGGGATGCTCGGCGACTTCGTCGAGTACGACCTCGACGACGACCACGTGTCGCCCGATGGTTTGCGCTCGGCTCCGGCACTGGTGCCGGTCGACCGGCCGAAGGGGCGCAACAGCGCGGCGATCGTCGCCGGGGTGGTCACCACGCCAACCCCGCAACACCCGCAGGGCGTCATCCGGGTCGTGCTGCTCGGTGACCCGACAAAGTCACTCGGTGCACTGTCGGAACCGGAGTGCCGTCGCGTGATCGCCGCGCTGGACCTGGCCGAGCGGATGCGGGTGCCGCTGGAGTGGTACGCGCTCTCCTCCGGGGCCCGGATCTCCATGTCCTCGGGCACGGAGAACATGGACTGGGTGGCTGCGGCGCTCAAGCGGATCGTCGAGTTCACCCAGGACGGCGGCGAGATCAACATTGTGGTCGCGGGCATCACCGTCGGCGCGCAGCCGTACTGGAACGCCGAGGCGACGATGCTCATGCACACCAAGGGCATCCTGGTGATGACGCCGGACTCGGCGATGGTGCTCACCGGCAAGCAGTCGCTCGACTTCTCCGGGGGCGTCTCGGCCGAGGACAACTTCGGCATCGGCGGCTACGACCGGGTGATGGGCCCGAACGGGCAGGCACAATACTGGGCCCCGAACCTGGCCGCCGCCCGGGACGTACTGATGGCGCACTACGAGCACACGTACGTCGCCCCCGGCGAGGACGCGCCCCGACGGGCGACCAGCACCGACCCCGTCGACCGCGACATCTCCACCTTCCCGCACGCCGTGGCGGACAGTGACTTCACCACCGTCGGGGAGATCTTCTCCGCCGAGGCGAACCCGGACCGCAAGAAGCCATTCGACATCCGTACGGTGATGCGGGCGCTCTCCGACCAGGACCACCCGGTGCTGGAACGCTGGGCGGGCATGGCCGACGCGGATACCGCAGTGGTGCAGGACGTACACCTGGGCGGTATGCCGGTGTGCCTGCTCGGCATCGAATCCCGGTCGGTGCCCCGGCGTGGTTTCCCACCCACCGACGGCCCGGACACCTACACCGCGGGCACGCTCTTCCCGCAGTCGTCCAAGAAGGCCGCACGGGCGATCAACACGGCCAGTGGCAACCGGCCACTGGTGGTGCTGGCGAACCTCTCCGGCTTCGACGGCTCGCCCGAATCGATGCGCAAGCTCCAACTGGAGTACGGCGCCGAGATCGGCCGCGCGATCGTGAACTTCCGTGGGCCCATCGTGTTCTGTGTGATCTCCCGCTACCACGGCGGCGCGTTCGTGGTCTTCTCCAAGGCACTGAACCCGAACATGACCGTACTCGCGCTGGAAGGGTCGTTCGCCTCGGTGCTCGGTGGTGCCCCCGCCGCAGCAGTGGTGTTCTCCGGCGAGGTCAACGCCCGCACCGCCGCCGACCCCCGGGTACGGGAGTTGGCGGACCGCGTCGGGGCCGCCTCCGGTGCCGACCGCGCCGCGTTGGCCGCCGAGCTCGACGAACTCCGGTCGTCGGTCCGCGCGGAGAAGCTCGGCGAGGTGGCCGCCGAGTTCGACCGAGTGCACAACATCCAACGCGCGGTCAAGGTCGGCTCGGTCGACGCCGTCATCCGGGCCGCCGAACTCCGCCCGCGCGTCATCGAGGCGATCGAGTCCCGACTACGCCGGCACTGAGTGGTACGTGCCGTGCCGTGCTCGACCAGCACGGCACGGCCCCCAGCTCAGGGTCAGCTGCTAAAGGTGGCCAGCAAATCTGCTGCGCTGAACGGCTATGACTCGGCGCGGTGGGCCTCTGCAGCATCGTGGAGTAGCCGGGCCCTCGTAACGTGAATCCTGTTACGGCTAGTCGAATCCCGCTGGGCACCGTCGAGTCTCGGGGCCAGGGCTGCCAGTCCCTCGATATCGTCGTGTGGCATGGCCAGTGCCATCGGAACCAGCGCGACCTCACGCACTACCCCCACGCGCTCGCATCCAGATAATCCACCAGTTCCCTGAACACTCGCGCGCGTTGGACTTGCATGGTGGTGTCCATCCCCAACGCCCACACCCGTTCCAACTGCGACTGCCCCAGGTAGGGGAGCAGCGTCGTTACGGCATACGGCCGGTCGACCGGCTCCTCAGCCAGCGCCGAGTCCAGCAACAGATCCACGGTCAGCACAAGAGGTTCGAGCGACACAACGAAGATAATGATGAATCCCGCAACTGTCCCTGCGGAGCATCGATCAGCACACGCGTCTGTTGCGTCATACAGCAAAGGGATGTCCCCCGGACGTCAACAGTCCGGGGGACATCCCTTTGATCAGGCTCAGCTGCAGCCGGAGGTGGAGCCGCAGCCCTCGCAGACGTAGCAGCTACCGGCCGGACGCATCTTCGTACCGCAGGTGAAGCAGAGCGGCGCGTCGGCGGCCTTGCCGATCACCGATTCCAGCAGTTCGGTGGAGGAACCCACCTGCGGTGCCGGCCTGGCCGCGACCACCTCGACCTCGGCCGCCGAGTCGGACTTCTCGGCCACCGGCGCAGACGCGGCCATCGCGGTCAGGTCCAACCCGCTCTCCGCCTCGGCCTCCGCCCGGACCTGCGCGGCCCGCTCGGCAGCGGTGAAGATGCCCAACTCGGCCCGCTCGTCGTACGGCAGGAAGTCCAGCGCCAGCCGACGGAAGATGTAGTCCATCACCGAGGCCGCCATCCGGATGTCCGGGTCGTCGGTCATCCCGGCCGGCTCGAAGCGCATGTTGGTGAACTTGCTGACGTACGTCTCCAGCGGCACGCCGTACTGGAGGCCGATCGAGATGGCCACCGAGAAGGCGTCCATCACCCCGGCCAGCGTCGAGCCCTGCTTGGACATCTTGAGGAAGACCTCGCCCAGCCCGTCGTCCGGGTAGGAGGACGCGGTGAGGTAGCCCTCGGCCCCGCCGACCGAGAAGGACACCGTCGACGACGGGCGCTTCTTCGGCAGCCGCTTGCGCACCGGCCGGTATTCGACGACCTTCTCGACCGTCTTCTCCGCCCCTGCCGAGACCACCTCGGTCGTCTTCGCCGCCTCGGCGGCCTTCGCCGGCTTGGCAACTGACAGCGGCTGGCCCACCTTGCAGTTGTCCCGGTAGATCGCCAGCGCCTTCAGGCCCAGCTTCCAGCCCTCGAAGTAGATCTGCTCGACGTCCTCGACCGTCGCCGCCTCCGGCATGTTGACGGTGTTGTGGTTCATGATGCCGTTGGCGACGAATGCGTGGGTCTCCGGCACAGACAGGTCGAACACCTCGCGCTCGCCCGCGTCCACCACAGCGGCCACCGGCGAGAAGTGCAGGTTGCCCTCGAGTACCTGACGCAGCCACTTCGGTAGTTCCACGCCGGGCAGGCTCGCGACTCGCTCCACCGTCCGGCGGGTGACCTGCTTTGTACGGGGGTCGAGCAGGAACGCGAAGTCGCTCCGCTGACCGCGGACGCCGTTGCGGCCCGGCTTACCGGCCGGGATCAACTCGTACAACTCGTGACCGGTAATCCCCGGCACCACATCCGCCGTACCTGAGCCGTAGGACTCGGTGAGGTACCGCGCCGCAGCGGTAGCCTTGTCCGGCTCCAGGAACGGCACCAGGCTCGCCATGAGCTGGCCCTGGAATCCCGCCGCGTACACCTCGTCGTACGACTTGTCGTACTCGGCGTTGTACTTGCTGACCCGACCGTGGACGATACCCAAGTTGGTCAGCACCGCCTGCAGATCGTCCAGCAGGGCGGGGCTGTCCAGGCAGATCGCCCACTTGGGTGCGGTGGCGGTGGTCACGTAGGCGTCCAACGACAGCCCCTGCAGGAAGGCGAGCACCATCGAGCGGGGCGAACGCAGCACGGCATCCGGAATACGCTTCTCCGATGCCCGCGAGCCACAACCCAACGCCGTCATGAACTCCACGACGGCCTTCGAGGACATCACTACCGCCGGGCACTTGCCGGGCTGCCGCTCGATGCGGGCGGCCACTCCGAACAGGTCACGCCACGCGGCCTGCACCCGCTCCAGCACCGCGTCCACCGAGTTGGTGATCGTCACGGTCCACGTACTGCGGGTGGTGTGCCCCTCCGCAGCGTAGGCACCCAGCAGGAAGGCGAGCTCCTCGCTCATCTCCTGGGGAAGCGTCACCGTCTTCTGGTTGCCGTACGGTGCGGACACCTCGATGTCCCGCAGGCTGGCCGGCAGTGTCGCCCACATCTCGGCTCCGTACTGGATGGCCACGAAGTCGCCCTGCTGGATCTCGCCCAGCGTCTTCCAGGTCAGGCCTTCATCGCCGCTGGTCAGCAGGCGGTGCGGGAAGGTGCCGGTTACGGTGTGCCCCGACCGTAGGGTCACCGTACGCACCGGACGGACGCCGCCATAGTAGAAGGCGTCGGTCTTGCGGTAACCATCTAGCGAAGAAATCTCCAGGTTCTCCGCGCGGAAGGTGTCCTCGGCCTCCCCCCGGTGCAGGCCGCCGATGCGGATCAGCCCCTCACCCGAGGCGATCAGCGTCTCGCCGACAACGCATTTGGAGATGGCACCGGAGATGAACGGCTGGACCGCCGCCATCATCCGTACGTGGCCCATCGGCGCGATCGAGCGCTCGCCCATCGCGCAGTCGAAGATGGCGTAGTGCTCGGTCTTCAGGCCCGGCGCGTCAACAACGTGGCCGTGGTCACCGATGTACTCGACGACCGCCTCGACCTGCTCCTCCGGGTAGCCAATGCTGCGCAGCGCGCGCGGCACAGTCTGGTTGACGATCTGCATCGAGCCGCCGCCGACCAGCTTCTTGAACTTGACCAGCGCCAGGTCCGGCTCGACCCCGGTGGTGTCACAGTCCATCATAAGACCTATTGTCCCAGTTGGTGCAAGTACGCTAGCTTGGGCGTTTCTGTACCCTTTTACCTCACCGATCTTGTTGCCGAGCTGCCACTGCTTGGTCGACTCGCGGACGATCTCGGTGGCCACCACACCGGTCGGCTTGATCTCGTCGTTAGCGGCGGCGTGCTTGCGCATGACCCGCTTGTGCGGCTCGGCGTTACGGGCGTAGCCGTCGTACGCGCCGACGACGCCGGCCAGCTCAGCCGAGCGGCGGTACGCCGTACCGGTCATCAGCGAGGTGATCGCGGCAGCCAGCGAACGACCGGCCTCCGAGTCGTACGGCAGGGCCGAGGCCATCAGCAGCGCGCCGAGGTTGGCGTAGCCGATGCCGAGCTGCCGGTACGCCCGGGTGGTCTCACCGATCCGCTCGGTCGGGAAGTCGGCGAAGCAGATCGAGATGTCCATCGCGGTGATGACGAACTCGACCGACTTGACGAACTTCTCCACCTCGAACCCGCCGTCGGCCCGCAGGAACTTCATCAGGTTCAGCGAGGCCAGGTTGCACGAGGAGTTGTCCAGGTGCAGGTATTCGGAGCACGGGTTGGAGGCGGTGATCCGGCCGGTCTCCGGGCAGGTGTGCCAGTCGTTGATCGTGTCGTCGTACTGCAGGCCCGGGTCGGCGCACTCCCAGGCGGCCTGCGAGATCTTGCGGAACAGGTCGCGGGCGTCGATGGTCTCGATGACCGAGCCGTCCAGCCGGCCGCGCAGGTCGAACTTGCCGTGCTCGTCCACGGCCCGCATGAACTCGTCGGATACCCGGACCGAGTTGTTGGCGTTCTGGTATTGCACGCTGACGATGTCCGAACCACCGAGGTCCATGTCGAACCCGGCGTCCCGCAACGCGCGGATCTTGTCCTCCTCGCGCGCCTTCGTCACCACGAACTCTTCGATGTCCGGGTGGTCGACGTCGAGGATGACCATCTTGGCCGCCCGCCGGGTGGCCCCGCCGGACTTGATGGTGCCGGCCGAGGCGTCCGCACCGCGCATGAAGCTGACCGGACCGGAGGCGGTGCCGCCGCTGGAGAGCAGCTCCCGGGAGGACCGGATCCGAGACAGGTTGACCCCGGAGCCGGAGCCGCCCTTGAAGATCAGCCCCTCCTCCTTGTACCAGTCGAGGATGGAATCCATCGAATCATCCACAGAAAGGATGAAACACGCGGATACCTGCTGGGGCGAGGTGGTGCCCACGTTGAACCAGACCGGCGAGTTGAAGCTGAACACCTGGTGCAGCAGCATCCAGGTCAGCTCCTGCTCGAACACCTCGGCGTCGGCCGGGCTGGCGAAGTAGCCGTGCTGCTCCCCCGCCGCCCGGTAGGTCTTCACCACCCGGTCGATGAGCTGCCGCAGCGACCACTCCCGCTCCGGCGTACCGACGGCCCCCCGGAAGTACTTGGTGGTGACGATGTTGGCCGCGTTGACGCTCCACGCCTCGGGGAACTCGACCCCGCGCTGCTCGAAGTTGATCGAGCCGTCCCGCCAGTTGGTCATCACGACGTCGCGACGTTCCCACGCCACCTCGTCGTACGGGTGCACCCCCTCGGTGGTCCAGACCCGCTCGACCTTCAGGCCCGTCGCGGCCCGGGATCGTCCCTTACCTGTTGTCACGCCTTCCCCCGCCATCTCATTCGCCCCCTCGCGTGCGCGCGGCCGACCGCCGCGCAATCGACTTGATCAAAAAGAACGGAAACTAATTGGTACGACCAGCGGCCGGTGCCGTGGCGGCCGGTTCACTCCCGGCGTCGGCTCCGGCCGTCGGCGCGGTCTGGTCGGCCGAAGCAGCCTGGGCTCGGGCCACCGCAGCGGCTCGCAGCATCTCGATCTCGCGCTCGAAGTCGGCCAGCGAGTCGAACGAGCGGTAGACGCTGGCGAAGCGCAGATAGGCGACCTCGTCCAGCTCGCGCAGTGGTCCGAGGATCGCCAGCCCCACATCGTGGCTGGGGAGTTCGGCGGCCCCCTTGGCCCGTACCGTCTCCTCCACCCGCTGGGCGAGCAGGGCGATCGAATCCTCGTCCACGGGTCGCCCCTGGCAGGCCTTGCGGACCCCCCCGACGATCTTGGTCCGACTGAACGGCTCGGTGACCCCGCTGCGCTTGACGACGGCGAGCACCGCCTCCTCGACCGTGGTGAACCGCTTGCCGCACTCCGGGCAGGCCCGCCGGCGGCGGATCAGCTGACCGTCGTCGGCCTCGCGCGAGTCGACGACCCGGGAATCGGCATGGCGGCAGTACGGGCACCGCATCATCGACCTCCTCGCTTAGCGCACGGCGTACCGCCCGCCGGGCAGCCGGAAGCCTCGGCGACACCGGTATGGTGGTACGCCGTTGGGCTGACTGTACGCGGGAGCGGTGGGTAGTTAACCCCAACCAGTGGGCAACTTACACGCCTGTGACTACTACATCTTGGGTTTGAACCGTAAGCCGCAGAGGACTTCCGGTCAAGTTGACCCGCGTGGGCGTGACATGCCTTTCACCCTCCCAACACCCCAGGCCAACGGACGGTTACCCATGGCCACAAAACAACCTCGCCCCACCACAGAACGCCCGCGGCCTGCCGCCGGACAATCGCGGCTACCGCTGGGCAATCGGCCTGCCGCGAGCAAACAAACGTCGACCCTTACTGGCAAATACCGCCAACCGGACAGCCCGACGTACGATTGGCGTATCAGAACGGGTGTTCGAATGTGGGCGTTTGACCTGCGACACGCCGCAGCAGGTCGTACAGATGTTTGAAAATAGCCGATCTCACCTATACGGTCGTGAACAACCAACGTCGGCCCGCTCATTCGGCGATCCGACGTCACGTTGCCATCACGCACCACGAGCCGCCGAGGCATTCATCGCCGACCAGGGAGGACGGACGTGTCGACCGACGACCGGACGAGCCGGCAGGACCACTCACCGCAGACCGTCGCCGACACCGTGACCACACGCCGTCGGAGCGGAGCCCGGGCCCGGAGCACCGAGCCGACGCTGCGGGCCGTCACCCCCGTGGTGAGTACATTTCCCGACCCGGCCAGCACCGACCTGACCACCCGGCAGCGCCGGATCCTGGAGTTCATCCGCAGCTGGGTGGAACGCCACGGCTATCCGCCGAGCGTTCGCGAGATCGGCGAGGCGGTCGGACTGGTCTCCCCGTCGAGCGTCGCCTACCAGCTCAAGGAATTGGAACGGAAGGGCTTCCTGCGGCGCGACCCCAACCGCCCCCGGGCCGTGGACGTACGCCCACCCAGCGACCTGCTCGACGACGAGAACAGCCGGTCACAGCGACCCAAGCCGGCGTACGTGCCGATGCTGGGTCGGATCGCCGCTGGTGGGCCGATCCTCGCAGAGCAGGCGGTGGAGGACATCTTCCCGCTGCCGCGCGAGCTCGTCGGCGAGGGCGAGGTCTTCATGCTCCAGGTCAAGGGCGACTCGATGCTGGACGCCGCGATCTGCGACGGTGACTGGGTGGTCGTGCGCCAGCAGCCGACGGCGGACGTCGGAGACATCGTCGCGGCGATGCTCGACGGTGAGGCGACGGTCAAGACCTACCGCCGTCGGGACGGGCACGTCTGGTTGATGCCGCAGAACTCCGCATTCGACCCGATCCCCGGTGACGATGCGACCATCATGGGCCGCGTGGTGGCGGTACTACGCCGAATCTGACCCTCGAGCCGACTCTTCTGACCGACGACCGGACCCGTCCGCGATCCGGATCGGCAACCGTTGGGGCGGCGCGCCGAACGTAGCTCGGCGCGCCGCTACCAAGTCAGCGATAACGCTCGTCGCGGTAGCCGCCTGGCTCGGGTGGGTTCGGCCCGCGCCGGCCGCCGTCGTCAGGACCGCGCCCGCCTCCCGGCCGCCCCGAGCCGGGGCCACGCCCACCACCGGCCGGTCGGCCGTCGCCGTGGTAACCGCCCGAGGGCGTACGCCCCGGAGCCTGACTGCCCCCGTACACCCCGCCGGGGGATGAACCGCCGTAGACCGCACCGCCGTCGGAACGGCCACCGCCGTACACCCCGCCGGTACGCCCTCCCGGCTCCTGACCACGTGGCCGCTGGCTGTCCGCTGCTTCCGGTCGTTGGGCCGCGCCCCGGACGTTCCCCCCACGGCTCGGGACGAAGGACGATTCCGGCTGATCCCCTGGGCCGGCCTGCCGCCCGAACCAGGCATCCTGGTCGTCCCGTCGGCCGGGCGCACCGCCCCGCTCGCCGCGCCGGTCCGGTGCCCCGCCCCGCTCGCCACGCTGGTCCGATGGGTCACCATCACCGACCGCGCCCGGCGGACCGGATCCGTCATTCTTCTTTCCCCGGCGGCTCGGTTCGGGAGCGCGAGGGTTGCGTCGGGCCCGGATGATCCCGAAAACGCCCAGACCGACCAGCACCACGCCGAACAGACCCACTCCGATGATCAGATAGGTGACGTCGTCGAGGTCGATCTTGTCCATCCATGACCGCTCGTCGGTGGACTTCTCCGCCTCCTCCTTGGTGTCCGCAGCCAACGTCTTCGACGGCGTATAGCTCAGGATGGTCACCGGAGTGTCGTCACCCAGATTGCCGGCGTCGGAAACGGTTAGGAAGGTGGCCCCATCCGGGGTGTAGGTGATGGATTCCCCGAACGGATCACTGAGCGGGGTGACCCGGGGCCGGCCCGTCGTCAACGCCTTGACGATGTCGCCGTTGGTCACGTCGTACTCGAAGGCGTCCGCATAGGTGCGTACCACCACGCGGGCCCCGTCAGGCGATCGGGCCGCACCAGTGATGGCGACCCGCCCGGCCGCCTGGAGCGGGTTCTCGGTGGTCGTCTTTGGAACGGTCAACTCGCCGACCCGCTTCAGCGCTACCGGTTCGGTGTTGTTGGCGGGTACCGGGGCAGTAGGCGTGAAGATCTCCGCCTTACCGGTCGACTTGGTGATGATGATGGGAAGGTTGTCGTCGCCCATGATGAGGGCTTCCGCGTCCCGGGGCTTGTCATCCTCGTAGCGGAGGCGGTGCAGTACCGGCTTCTTGGAGCCATCCGCCGGCATGCTCCACAGCACCACCCTCGTCCGCCGCTCGCTGCTGGTGGCGTTGTCACCGATGTCGGCGATCCACAGCGTCTTACGGTCGGCTGACAGGGCCAGATCCTCGGTGTCGAACGGACCGTTGCCGCTGTATTCGACCGATTTGCTGCCCTTGCAATTGCTGTCGAGGTAGAAGACCTTCTTGCGGCTCTCGATCTCGGTGCCATCGTTGACAACGATGTACCCGTCTTCGGTAGCCACCAGACCCGACAACTCGCGCAGTCGGGGATCGTTGATCGTGCAGACCTTCTTGCCAGGCTCCACGGCGAGCACGGGTGTGCCGGTCGCGACCAGAGTCACGCCAATCATGCCGAGGGATAACGCGATCGAGGACACACTACGCCGCATTCGCTCAGTGTCGCACGATGCCTTCGATCGTCGCGGCGCAGCGTAATCCATAACCGTGGGTGCGTTACCGAGCACTTTCCATTACCCGGTACGGCGCCAACTCCGCCGCCAGCGCCTCGTCGACCCGTACGTGCAGCACCGTCCCCTCACCGGTGTGTGTGCTGCCGAGCACCTCACCCCGCTGGTGCACCCGGGCGACCAGGTCGCCCCGGTCGTACGGGAGGACCGCGCGTACCTCGACCGCAGGACGGGGCAGCCGGCTCTCGATCGCCGTACGCAGCTCGTCGATGCCCCGGCCGGCTCGGGCGGACACGAACACCGCCTCGGGCCACTCCCGCTTGAGCCGTAGCAGGGTTTCCTCGTCGGCCGCGTCGGTCTTGTTGACCACCAGCAGTTCGGGCAGCCGGTCGGCCCCCACCTCGGCAAGTACCTCGCGGACCGCCCGGACCTGCTCCTCCGGGTCCGGATGGGCTCCGTCGACCACGTGCACGACGAGATCGGCGTCGGCCACCTCCTCCAGCGTCGAGCGGAACGCCTCGACGATCTGGTGTGGCAGGTGCCGGACGAATCCGACCGTGTCCGACAGGGTGTAGACCCGCCCGTCCGCCGCGTACGCCCGACGTGTGGTCGGGTCCAGGGTGGCGAAGAGCGCGTCCTCCACCAGCACCCCGGCGCCGGTCAGCCGGTTCAACAGGCTGGACTTGCCGGCATTGGTGTAACCGGCGATGGCCACCGCCGGCACCGCGTTACGGGAGCGCCGGGAGCGCTTGGTCTGCCGTACGGTGCGCATGCCCTTGATCTCCCGCCGCAGGCGGGCGATTCGGGTGCGGATCCGTCGGCGGTCGGTCTCCAGCTTGGTCTCACCGGGACCACGCAGACCCACACCACCACCGGCACCACCCACCCGGGCGCTACCACCGCTCTGCCGGGACAGGCTCTCACCCCAACCCCGCAGCCGGGGCAACAGGTATTCGAGCTGGGCCAGCTCGACCTGCGCCTTACCTTCCTTGCTCTTGGCGTGCTGGGCGAAGATGTCCAGGATCAGGGCGGTCCGGTCGACCACCTTGACCTTGGTCCGCTGCTCCAGGTTGCGCAGCTGGGACGGGGACAGCTCCCCGTCGCAGATCACTGTGTCCGCCCCGGTGGAGAGGACCACCGCGCCCAGGTCGTCGACCTTGCCCCGACCGATGTAGGTGGCCGGGTCAGGCCGGGTACGCCGTTGGATCAGCCCTTCCAGGACCTGGGATCCGGCGGTCTCGGCGAGCGCGGCGAGCTCGGTGAGGGAGTTCTCCGCGTCGGTGACCGAACCCTCGGTCCACACGCCGACCAGAACCACCCGTTCCAGCCGCAACTGCCGGTATTCGACCTCGGTGACGTCGGTGAGCTCGGTGGACAAGCCGGCAACGCGGCGCAGCGCCTGGCGATCCTCCAGCTCCAGCTCACCGGTGGTGGCGGCGAGTTCTTCGTCCGCCGTGGGAACGAAGCTCTCCTGGTGTCGCAAGCTGCTCTCCTGTCCGTTTGGTCCGTGCCGACCAATCCTGACACGCATGGTCGCCGGACGCACCCGCTATATTCGCCCGACTCTGCGCCGTGCTGGCTGATGAGTTTCCCCCGATGGGGCAACGCAAAGCTCGGCTGCGTGACCTGCCCAACTCTCCCGTCCCGGCGGACCTATGGCAACGTTGACCAACAGCGCCCGAAATGCCGGAATTTCGGGACTAACCCGGGGTGCTGACAGAGCCCAAACGGTGCCGGGGAAGAATGCCAGAGCGGCGGCCGACCGACCGCCCCACCACAAACGGAGGGATCACGTGGCGACCACCCGCCTGCCGAGCGCCGGATTCTCGATCACCATCCGAATCGGCGTCACCGCCGACGCCTCGGCCATCGGCCGGCTGACCACCTGCGTAGGGGAAGCTGGTGCGATCGTCACCGCGCTGGACGTGGTGGACTCCGACCCGACGACCGTAATCGTCGACCTCACCTGCGACACCGCCGACTCCGGTCACGCCGACCAGGTGGTCGCGGCGTTGTCCGCCCTGGACGGGGTGGATGTCCGCAAGGTCTCCGACCGGACGTTCCTGCTACACCTCGGCGGCAAGATCGAGGTCGCGCCCAAGGTGGCGTTGCGTACCCGTGACGAGCTGTCCCGGGCGTACACCCCGGGGGTCGCCCGGGTCTGCCTGGCCATCGCGGAGAACCCGGCCGACGCCCGCCGGCTGACCATCAAGCGCAACACGGTCGCGGTCGTTACCGACGGCACGGCAGTGCTCGGCCTGGGCGACATCGGCCCGGCGGCGGCGCTACCGGTCATGGAGGGCAAGGCGGCACTGTTCAAGCGGTTCGGCGGGGTGGACGCCTGGCCGGTGGTGCTGGACACCACGGACCCGGACGAGATCGTCTCGATCGTGCGCGCCATCGCCCCCGGGTACGGCGGGATCAACCTGGAGGACATCGCCGCGCCGCGCTGCTTCGAGATCGAGGCGCGGCTGCGGGAGCTGCTGGACATCCCGGTCTTCCACGACGACCAGCACGGCACCGCGATCTGCGTCCTGGCCGCGCTGACCAACGCGCTGCGGGTGGTGGGCAAGCAGCTCGCCGACGTACGGGTGGTCGTCTCCGGCGCCGGCGCCGCTGGTACGGCGATCATGAAACTGCTGCTCCGCCAGGGCGTCGGCGACATCATCGCGTACGACCGGCAGGGTGCCCTGCACCGTGGGCTGTCCGACCTCAACCCGGCCTGGCAGTGGCTGGCCGAGAACACCAACAAGGACAACTACTCCGGTGACCTGGCCGGGGCGGTCCGGGGTGCGGACGTGTTCATCGGGGTGAGCGCCCCCAACCTGCTCACTGGCGACGACATCGCCGCCATGGCCAAGGACTCGATCGTCTTCGCGCTGGCCAACCCGGACCCCGAGGTCGACCCTCGGGAGGCCCGTAAGTACGCGGCGGTGGTAGCCACCGGCCGGTCCGACCAGCCCAACCAGATCAACAACGTCCTGGCCTTCCCGGGCGTCTTCCGCGGCATGCTCGACGCGCACGCCGAGGAGTTCACCGAGGAGATGGCGATCGCGGCGGCCCAGGCGATCGCCGACGTGGTGGGCGAAGACAAGATCAACCCGACGGTGATCGTGCCGAGCGTCTTCGATTCGCGGGTAGCCCCGGCAGTGGCCGCCGCGGTCCGGGCCGCCGCCCAGTTGCCGGCTCCCCCGCCGGCCGCCGACCCGGGCCCGGCCGACCTGCCGGAGATCGCCGCCGAGAACGCGGCTCCGGCCAACCCGCTCTCCAACTGATGTTAGGAAGGGCCCCTTCTTATCGCTTTTTGCATAAGAAGGGGCCCTTCCTAACATCGCAGCGCGGCTGGGGCTCCTAACACCGCAGCGCGGCTGGGTCGACCTCGCCGTGGGCGACCAGCACGGCCGGACCGGCGAGCCAGCAGCTTTCCTCGTCCAGGGTGATGGTCAGGCGGCCGCCGGGCACGTCGACGGCCACCTCTCCGGCGGCCAGACCGGCGTCCCGCAACGCCACCGCCGCGACGGCACAGGCCCCCGACCCGCAGGACAGCGTCTCGGTCGACCCCCGCTCGTAGACCCGCATCCGTACGTGCAGGTCGGCGCCCTCGACCGGCAGAGCCGGGGTGACGAACTCGACATTGACCCCGGCGGGAAAGAGCATCGGGTCGAATCCCGGCGCGCGACTGAGATCCAGGTCCGACAACTCGACGCCGTCGGGCAGGACACACACCAGATGCGGGTTGCCGCAGTCCACCGCCGTACCGGGCAGGGTCAGCCCGGCGACGGTGGCCGCCCCCTGGTCGTAGAGGCGGGGCAGCCGCATGTCGACCGCGATGTCCTGCTCACGAACCAGCGCACGCACCAGACCGGCCCGGGTAAGCACCGGCAGGCCACCATCGACCGGCTCGGCAAGCTTGGCATCGATCAAATAGCGGGTGAAGACCCGTACTCCGTTGCCGCACATCTCGGCGATGGAGCCATCGGCGTTCCAGTAGTCCATGAACCACTCCGCCGTACCCCCATCGGCGTCCGCGTCAGAGGCGGAGGCGCTCGAAGCGGCCAGACGGGCTGCTTCCGGATGGTGCGGGACGCGTACCACGCGCAGCACCCCGTCCGCGCCGATCCCACGCCGCCGGTCGCAGAGCGCGGCGACCAACTCCGCGGTGAGCGGGAGCTGCCTCTCCGGGTCGGGCAGGATGACGAAGTCGTTGCCGGTGCCGTGGCCCTTGGTGAACTTCACGGCTCCATCATTCCGGACCACTCCGCCCGCCCCACCACCGTCCCCGATCAACGAGCCGGTGCGCCCAGCGCCCCGAGCGCGGCGTCGAGCAGATCGGGACGGGCCGCGTCGAACCAGACGATGCCGGAATCACGGCGGAACCAGGACCGCTGCCGGCGGACGAACCGGCGGGTCGCCCGTACCGTCTCGGCGTGTGCCTCCGGCTCGGTCAGTTCCCCGTCGAGGAAGCGCAGCACCTGCTGGTAGCCCAGTGCCCGGCTGGCGGTACGTCCCTCGCGCAGTCCCCGGTCGACCAACGCCCGGGTCTCCTCGACCAGTCCGGCCGCCCACATCCGATCCACCCGGGTGGCGATCCGCTCGTCGAGCAGGGCGGTGTCCAGGTCGACGCCGAGCCGCACCGACTCGTAGTACGGCTTCGGATCGGGCAGGGACGCGGTGAACGGCGCACCGGTGAGCTCGATCACCTCCAGCGCCCGTACGATGCGTCGACCGTTGCCGGGTAGGATGTTCGCCGCGGCGGCCGGGTCGGCGGCGTGCAGCCGCTCGTACAACGGTGCCGGGCCGACCTCGGCCAGCTCCGCCTCCAGCCGCGCCCGCACTCCGGGGTCGGTGCCGGGGAACTCGAACTCCTCCAGTACCGCCCGGACGTACAGCCCGGAGCCGCCGACCAGCAACGGAACCCGCCCCCGGGCCAGGATGTCGTCCACGGCGGCGCGGGCCAGGCGCTGGTATTCGGCCACGCTCGCCGGTTCGGTCACGTCCCAGATGTCCAGCAGGTGGTGCGGCACCCCCTCGCGCTCGGCCGGGGTCAGCTTGGCCGTACCGATGTCCAGGTCCCGATAGAGCTGCATCGAGTCGGCGTTGACCACTTCACCGTCGAGCGCGTGGGCCAGGGCGATGCTCAACGCCGACTTGCCAGCTGCGGTCGGGCCGACGACCGCCACCACCGTCATGCCGGCAGCCATTCCGCGACGAAGTAGGCGACCCCGTAGGGCACCGCGTAGTAGGTGAGGTCGCCGCGCCACGCTCCGCCGGCCGCCCGGACCGCGCCGGCCAGCACCTGCCAGGGGGCACGACCGGCCACCAGCAGCTCCGCCGAAAGTCCCAGGTCCAGGCCGAGCAGGGCGTCCGGGTCCGCGCCGGCCAGGGCCGAGGCAACCCCATCGTCGTACGACCGGGCGCGCGGGTCGTCGTACCCGGGTGCCTTCTCGCCGTGGCAGGCGGACCCGTCCCCCATCACCAGCAGCGCCACCCGATGGTCAGGCTCGACGGCGCTGCCGGATCCCGCCCCGCTGACGGACCCGGTGCCGCTGACGGACCCGGTGCCGCTGACGGCGCCAGCGGCGAGCTGCGCTCCGATCCGGGCGCACGCGGCGGCCGGCTCGTCCGGCGCGACCGCCTGTCCGAGCCGTAGGCACTCGGCCCCGCCCCGGTGCATCAACCAGGCACCGACCTGCACGCTCAACGGCAGTCGCGGGCCCCCCGCACAGTTGACCTTCGACAGGTGGATCTGCCGGTCCAGCCCGTAGGGCCGCAGGCTGCCGTAGTCGGCGGCCCGCAGGCTGACAGTCTCGGGCCCACCACCCACCACGAAGATGACGTCCGGCTCGGCGGCCAGCAGTCGACCGACGGCGGCGTCGCAGGCGACGCGGAGATCGTCCAGCTCCGGGGCGGCCGCTCCGGCGATCTCCGGAACGATCAGGGGCGGATGTGGGCAGACAGCGGCGGCGACCAGTGGCACGCTCCCACCGTAGCCGGCAACGATTGACGGCCCGACTCCTACCGCCCCGACCCGGTCTAGGACACCGTATGGTCACGGTCGACCTTAGGCGCTCGACGGGGACCGGGTTGGACCTGTGACAATGCCGGGAGAAACTTTACGGTAACTGGCTGCGCAGCGGCGGTGATCGTCGGGACTTCCCGGCGACGCCGGGAGAACGAGGATGGCACATGAGCGACTGGACTGCCTTCGGACGGGTGGACGCGGACGGCACCGTGTACGTCAAGACGGCCGAGGGTGAGCGTGTGGTCGGTTCCTGGCAGGCCGGAGCGCCGGAGGAGGGGCTGGCACACTTCGCCCGCCGCTTCGCCGACCTGGTCACCGAGGTCGACTTGACTGAGGCCCGGCTCAACTCCGGGGCCGCCGACGCCGCGCATTCCCTGACCACAGTCCGCCGGATCCGCGCCTCGCTGGCCGAGGCTCACGTGGTCGGCGACATCGATACGCTCGCCGCCCGGCTGGACAAACTGGCCACCATCGCCGAGGAGAAGGCTGGCGAGGCGCGGGCCGCTCGCGAGGTGGCCCGTACCGAAGCCCTGGCCCGCAAGACGGCCCTGGTCGAGGAGGCCGAGAAGCTGGCCGCCGAGTCCACCGGTTGGAAGACCGCCGGGGATCGGCTCAAGGAGATCCTCGACGAGTGGAAGAGCATCCGGGGCGTCGACAAAAAGACCGACGGTGAGCTGTGGAAGCGGTTCGCTGCCGCCCGGGACGGCTTCACCCGGCGGCGCGGTGCCCACTTCGCCAGCCTGGACGCCCAGCGCAAGCAGGCGCAGGGCGAGAAGGAAGCATTGGTCACCGAGGCCGAGACGCTGTCCGAGTCGACCGACTGGGCGGCGACCGCCAACCGGCTCAAGGAGCTGATGACCCAGTGGAAGGCTGCTCCTCGGGCCGCCAAGGAGGCCGAGCAGAAGCTCTGGGAGCGGTTCCGCGCCGCCCAGGACGCCTTCTTCACCCGGCGTAGCGAGGTCTTCTCCGCTCGGGACTCCGAGCAGCGGGGCAACCTCGAACGCAAGCAGGCGCTGCTGGCCGAGGCCGAGGCGCTCGACGTCGACAGCGACCCTCGAGCGGCGCAGAACAAGCTGCGCGAGATCCAGGGCCAGTGGCACGAGGCGGGCCGGGTGCCCCGCGAGGCGGCAGCCAGCCTGGACCGGCGGATGCGGGCAGTGGACGAGAAGGTTCGGCAGGCGATGGACTCCGCGTGGCGGCGTACCGAGCCCTCGGCCAACCCGCTGCTGGCCCAGATGCGCGACCAGGTGGCCGAGGCCGAGCAGCGGCTCGCTCGGGCCCAGGCGGCCGGCGACGCCAAGCGGATCCGCGAGGCGGAGTCGGCGCTGGCCGCCAAGCGGCAGTTCCTCCAACTGGCGGAGAAGACTGCCTAGCACTTGATTCGGGGCGGTGTGCGCGGTTGGGTTCGGAGTGCCCGCGGTGGCGTGTGCTCAGGGCGGAGTGCGGTGGGGTTCGGGACGGAGTGCCCGCTCAGGGCGGTCAGGCTTGATCCCTTCGCTGGGCACTCCGCCCCGAACCCCAAGTTGGTGCCGTACCGCACGTCAGCTTGTCGTTTAATCTGTCCGTCACCGCAGCGCGGTGACGGACAGGTCTCTTTTGACGGTCTTGCCTGTTGGTCAGGCAAGACCGGTCGAGCTGCGAACGCGGGGACTGTCGATGTGGGGCACCCGGATTCGCCGCTCGACCACCGGTGCGGCTCTGCCTATCCGGTCGTAGTGCCGCGTACGGGGAACCTCAGGTCAGCAGGCCTTCACGGCGACGTTGTGAACCCTGCCTGCGAAGTTGTAGATCGTCACGACCTTGTCGCTAGGGAACGCCCGGACGCTGTACTTCTGCGCCGACGGCACCTTGAAGGTGCCCTTCCAGCCATTCGGTGCGGAAGCCTGATAGGTGACGTATTTGTCGGCGTTCGCGCCGCCCTTGTACACGATCCACAGTGTCCTGGCGCTACCGCAGTTGTTGGAGTACGCAATGTAACCGTAGGTCGCGGCGGACGCTGGGCCGGCCACGACGAGTGTGCCACTCAGGGCCAGCAGCAGGGATGCACCAGCAGTCGCAAGACGCGTTCGGAGTCGCACGAAGATCCTCCCACAGGGGTGATCGAACAAGATCTCCAAAGGGTACGTCGCGTGCGTCGGAGTTCGATACGGGAACGGACAGGTGTTAAACGGCAAGCTCGGGCCGGGCCGGACCGCATCTCGGCCCAGCCCGGAAGATCGGGGCAGCAGGCGCGGAACGGCGGCTGGACCAGCGTTCAATGCTGACTCAGCCGCCGTTGCGCGTTCTCAGCTGTCGAGGGAGCAGGCGGACGCCGGGGTCGGCGGTACGGCCGGCGCGCCGATCGTCGGCAGTCCAAGCAGCACTCCCGGCGTACGAGGGGTGCGGCCCGCCTCGGCGGCGTCGCCGGCCCGGGTACGCCGGTGCGACAGTGGCTCGCCGTCGGCGTTGAGGTGGTGCGGGGCGGCGTAGGTGACCGTGGTGTGCACGATGTCGCCCGGCCGGATCTGCCCGGCGTACGAGCCAGCGTCGAAGTGCACCAGTCGGCCGTCCCGGGCCCGGCCGGAGAGCCGTCCGGTCCGCTCGTCCTTGCGTCCCTCGCCGACCGCGACCAGGACCTCGACGGTCTCGCCCACCAGCTTCTTGTTCTCCGCCCAGGTGATCTCCTCGACGCAGGCGATCAGCCGCTCGTAGCGCTCCTGGACGACCTCCTTGGGCAGTTGGCCGTCCATGGTCGCGGCCGGGGTGCCGGGGCGCTTGGAGTACTGGAAGGTGAACGCGGAGGAGAACCGGGCCTCCCGTACCACGTCCAGGGTGCGCTGGAAGTCTGCCTCGGTCTCGCCGGGGAAGCCCACGATGATGTCGGTGGTGATCGCCGCGTCGGGCATCGCCGCACGTACCTTCTCGATGATCCCCAGATAGCGCTCGGCCCGGTACGACCGGCGCATCGCCCGCAGTACGTCGTCGGAGCCGGACTGCAACGGCATGTGCAGCGAGTGGCAGACGTTGGGCGTCTCGGCCATCGCCGCGATCACGTCGTCGGTGAAGTCCTTCGGGTGCGGGCTGGTGAAGCGGACGCGTTCCAGCCCTTCGATGTCGCCGCAGGCGCGCAGCAGCTTGCCGAAGGCGAGCCGGTCACCGAACTCGACGCCGTAGGAGTTGACGTTCTGGCCGAGCAGGGTCACCTCCGAAACGCCCTCGGCGACCAGGGCCCCTACCTCGGCGAGGATGTCGCCGGGGCGACGGTCCTTCTCCTTGCCCCGCAGCGAGGGCACGATGCAGAAGGTGCAGGTGTTGTTGCAGCCAACGGAGATCGACACCCAGCCGGCGTAGGTGGATTCGCGCCGGGCCGGCAGGGTGGACGGGAAGACGTCGAGGGATTCGAGGATCTCCACCTCGGCGGCGGTGTTGTGCCGGGCCCGGTCCAGCAGCACCGGCAGCGACCCGATGTTGTGGGTGCCGAAGACCACGTCGACCCAGGGCGCCTTGCGGACGATCTCGCCCCGGTCCTTCTGCGCCAGGCATCCCCCGACCGCGATCTGCATCCCGGGGTTCTTGTCCTTGACGGGGCGCAGGTGGCCGAGGTTGCCGTAGAGCCGGTTGTCGGCGTTCTCCCGTACCGCGCAGGTGTTGAAGATCATCACGTCGGGCTCGGCCGACTCGGCGGCCCGGACGTAACCGGCCTCCTCCAGCAGGCCGGAGATCCGCTCCGAGTCGTGCACGTTCATCTGGCAGCCGTAGGTGCGCACCTGGTAGGTGCGAGGGCTGTCCGGGGTTGCGGTAGTCATGGCCCTGACAGAGTATCCACAGAACCGGGATTCGCCTGCGCCGAGGACCGGGCGAGTAACGGTCGAGGACTGAGCGGGTAAATCAGGCGAGCAACGGTCGGGGACCGGGCGAGGAGAAGATCATGTGCCGGAGTATCAAGACGCTACGTGAGCCCTACGTCGATGAGGTCACCGAAGCCGACATCGAGGCCGCCGCGTTGCAGTACGTCCGCAAGATCAGTGGGTTCCGGGCGCCAGCGGCCCACAACGCGGCAGCCTTCGATGCCGCCGTCGCTGCGGTCGCCGCCGCCACCCGGACCCTGCTCGACCAGTTGGAGGTACGTGGCCGGGGTCACGCCGCAGCGAGCGCCGGCACGACCGAGTCCGGTGCCCACCGGGACTGATGACACTGTGACCAGCCCCGACATCGCGGGCTGACGTTGGTGCAGAGGCGGCGGTTGGTCAACGCCTCGCCCTCCTCGGTGTCCCGCACGTCCAGATGCACCGGGCGGGTCATTCCGTCCGGGGCGACGAGCAGGTAGCGGCCGGGGTCGAAGGTGTCGTCCGGCAGCAGGCAGTGCCGGTCCAGCCGCCGGGCGAACGCCGCGATCATCGCCGGCTCGGACCGTCCGGCCGGCACGCCGTAGCAGTCCACCGCAGTCGGAAACTCTCCCGGCGGTTGCCAGACGTCGCAGAGCACGGCGTCGAGCGGAAAGCGCGCCGGATCTGCCGCGCCAAGCGGCATCACCGGCAGGCCGAGTAGATCGGCGAGTGCGGAGTAGATCTCCATAGGAGCGACATGGTCGTCGATCCTCCAGTTCCACAGCTCGGTCACGCTGCCTCCTCGCTGTGCTCAGTCATGGTCTCCGAAGCGTGCCCCACCTCACGATGGTGACCGGCGAACGGGGCCAGGTGGGGCCAAGTTACCGGTCTGTGACCATTTCCGCCGAAATCCGACTGTCACCCACCAGTCGGGCACCACTGTGGGTGATCAGAGATTTACACCGTATCGCGAGTGAAGCACTCGATCGCATATCTCGATTCGGCGATTTCCTCACGTTACCCAGCAAAATACCCAGAACCACCATGTTGCTCGTGGACGGTGCACTTGCTCGTTGGACGGCGCGCTTTGCTCGTATCCATCGTGGCTGGATATGGGCGACGCGGCGGGGCGTCAGCGTACGAGCACCATCGCCTCCCCCCGGGGAAGCAGTTCACCCACGACCGTCCCACCCGGAACCTCGCCCGCGAGCAGTAGTCCACCCGAGGTCTGCGCATCCGCCAGCAGTAGCCGGTCCGCCTCGGAAACCCCGTCGAACTCGGTCCACGGCGAAACCCAGTCGAGGTTGCGCCGGGTGCCCCCACTGACAAAACCATCCCGTACGGCCTCCCGGGCACCGTCGAGGTAGGGCACCCGGGCCGACTCGATCGCCACGGTCAGGCCACTGGCCCGGGCCAGCTTGGACGCATGCCCGAGCAGCCCGAACCCGGTCACGTCGGTGCCACAGCGGATACCGGCCGCCACCGCTGCCCGGGCGGCCTCCCGATTCAGAGTGGACATCGCCGCCACCGCCTGCGGAAACGGCTCACCGGTCGCCTTGTGTCGGGAGTTGAGCACCCCGACCCCCAGCGGCTTGGTCAGGGACAGCGGTAGCCCGGACCGTCCCGCGTCCAGCGTGATCAACTCGTCCTGCCGGACCATCCCGGTCACCGCCAAGCCGTACTTGGGGCCGTCGTCGTCCACGCTGTGCCCGCCGGCAAGATGACAGCCCGCCTGCCGAGCCAGGTCGTGGCCGCCCCGGAGCACCTCGGTGGCCAGTTCCAGCGGCAGCACCTCCCGAGGCCAGCAGAGCAGGTTCAACGCGACCAGTGGACTGCCGCCCATGGCGTACACGTCGGAGAGGGCGTTGCAGGCGGCGATCCGCCCCCAGTCGTACGGGTCGTCGACGACCGGGGTGAAGAAGTCGACCGTCGCCACCACCGCGTTCCCGTCAGCCAGGGCGACCACCGCTGCGTCGTCACCGTGGTCCAGCCCGACCAGCAGGCTGCCAGGCGTCCGACTGTCGGCACCCAGGTCACCCGCCGACGGGGTGAGCCCCAGTCCAGCGACGATGGTTTCCAACTCCCCGGGCGGAATCTTGCAGGCACAACCGCCACCCCGGGCGTACTGCGTCAGGCGTACCGGTTCCATGTACAGCTCCAATCCGGTTACCGATGGTTACCACCATGTTGGGATCTTCGATGCCCCAAAACTGTCGGTTTTCGTCCCCAGCGCAGACTGATCAGCCACTGCCCCGAGAAACGGCCATTCGGTGCAGTCGGCGACGTTCCGCAACCAGCAACTGATGGTGTTACCGCTCCGTGACCAACTTAGGTCGCGTTCTGACATGCAGTCCCGCCTAGAGTTGCCCCACCAGAGGTGCACCACCTCAGAACTGGCCCTTGACAGGATGGTGGAAGACGGTGACGACGGGCGACCCACTGATCGTGCTCACGGCGGTCAACAAGTGGTACGGGCCGCTACACGTGCTTCGCGACGTCGATCTGACGATCGGCAAGGGTGAGGTCGTAGTGGTGATCGGTCCGTCCGGCTCCGGCAAGTCGACCCTCTGCCGGACGATCAACCGGTTGGAGACGATCAGCTCCGGCTCGATCACGTTCGACGGGCAGCCGCTGCCCGCTGAGGGGCGGGCACTCGCCCGGCTGCGCAGCGAGGTCGGCATGGTGTTCCAGTCGTTCAACCTCTTCGCGCACAAGACGATTCTCGAGAACGTCACGCTCGGTCCGATCAAGGTCCGCAAGGAGAAGCCGGCCGCCGCCCGGGAGCAGGCGATGGCGCTGCTCGACCGGGTGGGCATCGCCAACCAGGCGGAGAAGTTCCCGGCCCAGCTCTCCGGCGGACAGCAGCAGCGGGCGGCGATCGCCCGCGCCCTGGCAATGAAGCCCAAGGCGATGCTCTTCGACGAGCCGACCAGCGCGCTCGACCCGGAGATGGTCGGTGAGGTGCTCGACGTGATGACCTCCCTCGCGAGCGAGGGCATGACGATGGTGGTGGTAACCCACGAGATGGGCTTCGCCCGGCACGCCGCCAACCGGGTCATCTTCATGGCCGACGGCCAACTGGTCGAGGACGCTCCCCCGACCGAGTTCTTCGCCAACCCGCGCAGCGAGCGGGCGAAGGACTTCCTGTCCAAGATCCTGACGCACTAGGCGTCCGTTGCGGAGCACGTCATCCCCCGACGGGCTCCACCGAAGAAGGAGATGAGGAATGCGGATCAAGCGCGTGGCGGCGATCGCCGCGATCGCGGCACTTTCGCTCGGTGTTACGGCCTGTGGCGGCGGTGACGACGAGGGCGGCACCGGCGCAAGCGGGATCGTCGGCAAGGCGCAGAAGGACAAGAAGCTGGTCATCGGCGTCAAGTCCGACCAGCCTGGCCTGGGCCTGCAGACCGGCAGCAACTACGAGGGCTTCGACATCGAGATCGGGAAGATCATCGCCAAGGGCCTCGGCGTCGACCCGGCGAACATCGAGTGGAAGACCACGGTCTCCAACAACCGTGAGCCGTTCATCCAGCAGGGCACGGTCGACCTGGTCATCGCGACCTACACGATCAACGACGACCGGAAGAAGAAGGTCAACTTCGCCGGGCCGTACTACATCGCCGGGCAGGACCTGCTGGTGAAGACGGACTCCACCATCACCGGGCCGGAGGGTCTGGAAGGCAAGAAGGTCTGCTCGGTCAGCGGCTCCACGCCGGCCAAGAAGATGCAGACCGACTACCCGAAGGTGCAGCTACAGCAGTTCGACTCGTACTCGAAGTGCGTCAGCGCGCTTGAGGGCGGGCAGGTCGACGCGGTGACCACCGACGACATCATCCTCGCCGGCTACGCCGCCCAGACGCAGTACGCGGGCAAGTTCAAGGTTGTCGGCAAGCCCTTCACCTCCGAGCCCTACGGCGTCGGCCTGAAGAAGGAAGACAAGGCCGGCTGCGAGAAGGTCAACGAGATCCTGAAGACCGCTGCGTCGGACGGCTCCTACAAGGCCGCCTGGGACAACACCCTCGGCAAGAGCGGCACCCCCGCGCCGACGCTGGACACCAGCAAGCTGACCAACTGCGGCTGAAGTTAGTTTCCTCCCGGGGTCGGCGGCCATCGGCTGCCGACCCCGGCCCTCGACTGGCGAAGATATGCTCCGGGGAGCGAAGGCATGCATGTATTCACCGATCCGGTGAACCTCGACGCCTATCTGTCGGGTTTCCTGTGGATCCTCAAACTGACCGGCGCCTCGGCGCTTTTCTCGCTGGTCATCGGCGTGCTGTTGGCCGCCGCACGGGTGTCCCCCGTTCCCGTACTGCGCGCCTTCGGCGCCGCCTGGGTGAACATTTTCCGCAACACCCCGCTAACGCTGATCATCTTTTTCTGCTACTTCGGGCTCTACGCCACGCTGAACCTGGTGCTCTCCGACGACCTGAACCTGAACAACTACTGGCTCGGTGTGCTGGGTCTGTCGGTCTACACGGCGGCGTTCGTCTGTGAGGCCATCCGCTCCGGCATCAACACGGTCAACGCCGGCCAGGCCGAAGCCGCCCGGGCCATCGGCCTGACCTTCGCCCAGACGCTGCGGATCGTGATCCTGCCGCAGGCCGGGCGGGCGGTCATCGCGCCGCTGGGCAGCGTCCTCATCGCGCTCTGCAAGAACGCCACGATCGTCGGCATCATCGGCGTCATGGAGTCGTCGAGCGTGATGAAGGACCTGATCAACGAGAACGGCGACGCGGTCATCCCGATCTTCCTGGTCTTCGCCGGCACCTTCGCTGCGGTGCTGGTACCGATCGGCTACTTCTTTGGCTGGCTGGCCAACCGACTGGCGGTGAAGCGCTGATGAGCAGCAACACGGTCCTCTACGACCACCCCGGACCTCGGGCCCGGATACGCAACGCGGTCCTCACCGTCGTTTTCAGCATCGCCATCGCGGGCCTGCTCTGGTGGATCTACTCGAAGTTCGACGAGAAGGGCCAGTGGGAGGCGCGGCTCTGGGAGCCGTTCACCGAGCCGACCACCTGGACCCAGTTCATCCTGCCGGGTCTGCAGCAGACCCTCATGGCCGCGGCCACCGGCATGGTGCTCTCGCTCGTCTTCGGCATCGTCTTCGCCGTCGGCCGGCTCTCCGACCACAGGTGGCTCAGCATCCCGGCCGGCGTCGTCGTGGAGTTCTTCCGCGCCGTACCGCTGCTGCTGATGATGTTCTTCATCTTCTACGGCGTGCCGTTCCTGACCCAACAGGCGATGCCCGCCTTCTGGTCGGTCGTAATCGGTCTGACGCTCTACAACGGGTCGGTGCTGGCCGAGGCGTTCCGCGCCGGCATCAAGTCGCTGCCGAAGGGACAGTCCGAGGCGGCGTACGCGATCGGTTTGCGCAAGGGTCAGGTCATGCAGCTTATCCTGATCCCCCAGGCGGCCCGGGCCATGCTGCCGGTGATCGTGAGCCAGCTCGTGGTCCTACTCAAGGACACCGCGCTGGGCTACATCGTCGCCTTCCCCGAGCTGCTCCAGCGCGGCGTCAACGACCTTGGTGCCAACTACGGCAATCTCGTCGCCGCCGCGATCGTGGTCGCCGCGATCTACATCGTCATCAACTCGCTGCTCACCATGCTGGCGGGCTGGCTCGACCGGCGTAGCAAGCGCCGGGCCTACCGGTTCGGAAAGGCCACCACCGCCCCGAAGCCGGCCGTGGTCCAGGTGGGTGGTGCGGGCGAGAAGGCCGGCGACGACTGACCCTGGCCGTCTACACGGCTCGATCAATACGAGGAACGCCCTCGACGCTCTTGCCGCGTCGGGGGCGTTCCTCGTCTACTGCACAGTCCCCCGCCACGCCTGGAACTGCCCTGTCCCTTCGGCCTGCCGCCTCGGGGCCGGGACCTGCCACACGCCCCGCCGCCCGAACCAGCGCAGCCGTCGGTCCGGACGGCGGACCGGCGCGGGCTGCCAGGGGGGTCAGCGGGCGATCTCGGTGGCCCGGGATTCGCGCACCACCGTCACCCGGATCTGACCGGGATAGGTCAGCTCCTCCTCGATCTGCTTGGCCACGTCCCGGGCCAGCACCGCCGCCCCGATCTCGTCGACCTCCTCCGGGCGGACCATCACCCGGATCTCCCGCCCCGCCTGCATCGCGAAGACCTTCTCCACCCCGGCCTTCAGGCCGGCGATCTCCTCGATCCGCTCCAGCCGCCGGACGTACGCCTCAAGGCTCTCCCGGCGCGCGCCCGGCCGACCGCCGGAACAGGCGTCGGACGCCTGGGTCAGTACCGCCTCGATGGTCTGCGGCTGCACCTCGTTGTGGTGCGCCTCGATGGCGTGTACGACCTCCTCGGACTCACCGTACTTGCGGGCCAGGTCCGCGCCGATGATCGCGTGGCTGCCCTCCACCTCGTGGGTGAGCGCCTTGCCGATGTCGTGCAGGAAGGCGCACCGCTTGATCGTGGCCGCGTCCAGGCGCAGCTCGGCCGCCATGATCCCGGCGATGTGCGCGGTCTCCACCAGGTGCTTGAGCACGTTCTGCCCGTACGACGTCCGATAGCGCAACCGGCCGAGCAGGGTGACCAGCTCCGGGTGCATGTCGGTGATCCCCACCTCGACCAGCGCGTCCTCCGCCGCGCGCAGGCAGAGACGCTCCACCTCGTGTCGGGCGCTGTCGAAGACCTCCTCGATCCGGTGCGGATGGATCCGGCCGTCCAGCACCAACTTCTCCAGGGTCAGCCGGCCGATCTCCCGGCGTACCGGGTCGAAGCAGGACAGCAGCACCGCCTCGGGCGTGTCGTCGATGATCAGGTTGACTCCGGTCACCGACTCGAAGGCGCGAATGTTGCGCCCCTCCCGACCGATGATCCGGCCCTTCATCTCGTCGCCGGGCAGGTGCAGCACACTGACCACGCTTTCGGCGGTCTGCTCACTGGCCACCCGCTGGATCGCGTCCACCACGATGTGTCGGGCCCGCTGCTCAGCGGTGTTACGCGCGTCGGACTCGATGTCCCGGATCAGGATCGCCGCTTCCCGCTTGGCCTGCCCCTCGACCGCCTCGATCAACTCGGACCGGGCCGCCTCGGCAGTCAGGCCGGCGATGCGTTCCAGTTCCCGCCGGCGCTGCTCCTCCGCTTCGGTCACGGCGGTCTCCCGTACGGCGAGCGCGGCCTCCCGGGTGGTCAACTTGGTGGCGGCTGCGGCCAATCGCCGGTCGCGTTCGGCGAACCGCTCGACCTCCTCGGTGTGCAGCCGTTCCCGCTCGTCCATCCGCTGGGCCCGACGCTCCATCTCGGCCGCCTGTTCCTTGGCGGTGGAGGCGAGCAGCGCGATCTCCCGTTCCCCGCTGCGCCGGGCCGCCGCACGGACCTGTTCGGCGTCGGCTTCGGCCTGGCGGTGTGCCCGGTCCAGTACGGTGTCCGCCTCGGTGCGGGCGGCGTCGAGTACGCGCCGGGCCTCGGCGCGGGCGGCACTTGCCTCTGCCTTGGCGGCGGCGACCTCGGCCCGGGCGGTGGCCAATTCGGACTTCGCCACGTCGGCGGTGGAGGTCGCCTTGTCCGCTGCGGTACGCAGGGCGGCCAGCGATTGTTCCTGACGATCCTTCTCGGCGACGAAGTCGCTGTTGTCGGCTGCGGCTGAGGGGACGGTCAGCCTGCGCAGGGCCCGCATGCCGACGAACAGCCCCGCCAGAACGAGGGTCGCCAGGAGCACGGTCGTGGTGAGCAGTCCCACGTCCAACGCGCTCATGCTGACGGCCCGCCTCGGTCGCACCCGATGCTGCCGGTACCGCTATCCCTCATGGCCGCCTCCCCTGCCGTCCCACCCCGTAGGGCCGGCCCTGGTGGGATGGCTCTACGGCTGTCGAGGCGCCCGACCGAGGCGGCTGGCCGGGGTAGCACGCAACCATCGACGACCCCCATCGGGAGCCATCTATGGCCAGATATCGATGTCACGCCTTTCCGGACCGGCCCCCGGTTGGCGCAGTTGGCCCACTGAGCTGGTCAACTTGTTGTCGTACTGTTACGCGATCTATGTTGTGCTGTTAGCTGCGAAGGTCGGTCGTACTCGTTGTATGGCGAGGCTAGGTCGCAAGGTGCCATTCGGTCAAGGAGGCATGATCGACCATCCGGTCGGACGCAGCGCATGGACTTGCTCACCGGCAGCTGATGACTTATCGGATAAAAGCCGAATTTCACTCCGCGCGGGCACCAAGGTCGAACCCGCCACCGTCGCACCCCAGGGGCATTGGCTGCCTAGTCGAACGAGCTGCCCTCGCGGTCCAACTCGCCCTCGGCGTCCGCCAGCGCGTCCGCGTCGATGTGCTCGGCAAACTCCGCCGCCTCGGCGCTCTGCGCGGCCAACGCCTCCTTGACGGCCCGGATCGCCACCCCGGCCGGGTAGCCCTTGCGGGCCAGCATCGCCACCAGCCGGCGGAAAATCGCATCCGGCTCACCGCGTGCCGTACGAAGCTTCCGGTCGACCAGTGACCGCGCAGTCGCCGCCTCGGTCGTCTCGTCCAACTCCCCGAGCGCCTCGCTGGCGACCTCCCCGTCGACGCCGCGCTGACGCAACTCGTTGGCCAACGCTCGGCGGGCCAGGCCACGTCCCTGATGCCGGCTGCTCACCCAGGCACGGGCGAAGGCAGCGTCGTCGATGATCCCGACCTCGTCGTAGCGGTCGAGCACCTGCTCAGTGGTCTCCTCGGAGATCCCCCGCCGGGCCAGCGCGGCGGCCAACTCGGCCCGGGTACGGGGTCGTACGGCGAGCTGGCGCAGGCAGATCTCCCGAGCCACCTCCGCCTCGTTCCGGGGCGGATTAGCCGGAGAGCTGTCGGCGAAGTCGGAGTCGGGGTTGGCGGAATCCGGGTCGGCGCTGCGGCCGGACCGGGAACGCCCGGTAGAGGTAGTACGCGGTCGGGGTGGGGCCGCATCCCAGCCCCGCCCCGACCGCGCGCCTCGACGTCGTCCAGTCACGTCGATGTGATGTCAGTCGACGATCAGAAGTCCACCGGCGGCAGCTCCGGCCCGCCAGCGGCGTCGCCAGCAGCGCCCGCCCCCACGCCGAGCTTTTCGAGGATCTTCTTCTCGATCTCGGCCGCCACGTCCGGGTTCTCCCGCAGGAACTCGCGGGCCTTCTCCTTGCCCTGGCCGAGCTGGTCGCCGTCGTAGGTGTACCAGGCACCCGACTTACGGATGATCGACTGTTCGACGCCGACGTCGATCAGCGAACCTTCCCGGGAGATGCCCTTGCCGTACATGATGTCGAACTCGGCCTGCTTGAACGGAGCCGAGACCTTGTTCTTCACGACCTTGACCCGGGTCCGGTTACCGACCACGTCGGTGCCGTCCTTGAGGCTCTCGATCCGACGCACGTCGAGCCGGACCGAGGCGTAGAACTTCAGCGCCCGACCACCGGTAGTGGTCTCGGGGCTGTTGTGCACCATCACCCCGTCGACGAAGTAGTTGTGGTTGCCCTCGACCTCGATGTCGAACCGGTTCATCGAGCGGGTCTTGGGCTTGACCCGTACGTCGATGATCCGGGCCGGCACCGGACGCAGTTCCGTCGACACGAACTCCGGCTCGACGACGCACTGGCCACGGAAACGCGGAAGCAGCTTGGCCTCCATCGCCACCGGCACGTACGGCGCGACGAGTTCCTGGAACTTCGCCGACGCCTCCGTCGTGAACTGGACTACCGCCATGCTCCGCGCACCACGCGCCGTCAGCTTCACGTCCAGCCCGTAGCCATCGCGCAGATATTCGACGAGGCGCGCACGGCTGCCTTCGGCCATCGCCTCGACGCAGATCTCGATCCGGCCGGAACCGCCCTCGGTACGCTGCTGAAGCCCCTTGGAGCGCACGGTGAAGCCACCGTCGTCCATGTACCACACCGCCAGCGCCAGCGGCGTCAGTGCCTTGAGGTAGTCCCAGCTCAGGTGCTTCTTGCCGTCGCCCAGATAGACCGCCCGCCGCAGCTCGTCCAGCTCGGGAAGCGGCGTGAAGTCGGCGAAGACCGCACCTCGGGTGTCGGTCCGACGCGAGTTCGGGACGTTACCGAGCAGCGCTACCTTCCAGTCGAGGTAGTCGGCCTGCTGGGCACCATGGCCCAGTCGGAACCGGGCCCCCGCCCGGTCGCGGAGGTTGGGCGAGAGGCTGCCGTCGCCCATCAACGAACCGAGTACGACCTGCCACTGCTGGTCGCTGAGCCGGCGTTCCTCAGCCAGCATCACCCGGTCGCCGGCGATCAGCTCGCCAGCCTCGCGCCACCCGCCCGGGGTCCGGACCAGGTGGTTGGCGGTGGCGGCGAACTGCGCCCGCCCGTTCCCGCCCGACTTGGCGACCGTGAACTGGAGGAACTGCTCCGCCGGGCCGTTGTTGAACCAGTTGGTGATCTTCTTCGGCTCGACCCGGTCGGTCTCCGGGTTGTACGACAGGACCTCGACCGCCATCCGCTGGTTGACGATCTTGCCGATCTTCTCCTGCGTCCCGTCGGCGAGGGTGACCCGCGTCGAGTAGGACATGCAGCCGAACATCACACCGATCTTCTCGCGGAGCTGGTTGATGAAGATCGCGGTGGTGCCGGTGCTGTTCAGCACACCGGTGATCTTCCGCAGCGCCTGGCTCATCAACCGGGCCTGGAGACCGACGTGACTGTCGCCCATCTCACCCTCGATCTCGGCGCGCGGCACCAGCGCGGCGACCGAGTCGATGACGATGATGTCCAGCGCACCGGAGCGGATCAGCATGTCCGCGATCTCCAGGGCCTGCTCACCGGTGTCCGGCTGGGAGACCAGCATCGCATCGGTGTCCACGCCCAGGGCTTTGGCGTACTCCGGGTCGAGCGCGTGCTCGGCGTCGATGAACGCCGCGATGCCACCGGCCCGCTGGGCATTGGCCACCGCGTGCAGTGCCACGGTGGTCTTACCGCTCGACTCGGGACCGTAGATCTCCACCACCCGCCCGCGTGGTAGCCCACCCACGCCGAGCGCCACGTCGAGCGCGATCGAGCCGGTGGGAATCACCGCGGTCTGGATGACCGGTCGATCCCCGAGTCGCATCACCGAGCCCTTGCCGAACTGCTTGTCGATCTGAGCAAGAGCAAGGTCGAGTGCCTTCTCCCGGTCAGGTCCTGCCGCCATGGTCGCCACCCCTGCCTTTGCCGGCGTCTTTGATCCCTTAGTCACGCGGACACGCTAGGCGCTGGGTCCGACAGAAAACAGCTGACCGGCTGTGATCTGTGGACAGGCACCCCCGCTGTGGACAATAGCCGAACAGGTGTACGAGCCGACGACCGACACGCCACTGTCACACATCCGCAGCTCAGCGTAGTTGCGCCGGCACTCGATCGGGATAGGCGGCACACACCGCCCGCCACACCGCCAGCGTCGATTCGCCCTCCGCGAACGCCTGTTCGATGGTGCGTCCCCCGAGCTGGGTGAGCACTTGGTCGGCGGCGATACTGCCGGCGTACGCAGGCCCGAACGTCTGCTCCAGACGCGTCCAGAAGTCGGTCAGCCGCACCCTCACGCCCCCTCTGTCGTGGCCCCACGCGGAGCCGGACGCAACGCTAGCGCCACCAGCGGCACCACCGCGAGCGCCGCCAGCAGATTGAGCACCGGGTAGCCGGCGAACTGGACGACAAACCCGCTGACCGCACCGGCGGTGGCCCCGGCCAGGCCCATGATCAGGTCGGACAGCCCCTGGGCAGCCGGTCGGACCTCGGCCGGCACCGACTCCGACAGCAGGGTCGAGCCGGCGACCATGGTGCCCGACCAGCCCAGGCCAAGCAGGGCCAAGCCCAGCGTCAAGCGGGTCGTGTCATGACCGGCGGTGCCGGCGACCGCACACGCGGCGAGCAGCAGGCCGACCCCGCCGAGAATGACCGGTCGACGGCCGAACCGGTCGGTGAGCCAGCCGACAACCGGGGACAACGCGTACATGCCGGCGATGTGCACACTGAGCACGATGCCGACCACGTGCAGCACGTCGGCGTCGCCGTGTGACTCGCCGAGGCGTACCGGGGTCATCGACATCACCCCGACCATGACCAGGTGCCCGACGGCCACGGCGGCGATGCCGAGACGGGCGGCCGGGCGGTCCGCGACCACCCGCAGCGCCGCCCGCAGACTGCCGCCGCGCTTCCCGGCGGGAGTGACGGCCGTCGGGGTACGGTCATCCGCCAGCCGCCGGGCGGTGAGCAACGGATCCGGGCGGAGGAACACGAAGAGCACGGCGGCGGCCAGCATGAAGGCGACCGCGCTGAACGCGAACGGGCCGGAGAGCGCGGGCAGGCCCAGGTCGGTGGTGAACCGGTCGGCGCTGGCCGCGAAGTTGGGAGCGGCTACCGCCCCGATCGTGGTGGCCCAGACAATCAGCGACAGTTGTCGCCCCCGACGGGCCGGTTCGGCGAGGTCGACGGCGCTGTACCGGGCCTGGAGGTTGGCTGCGGAGCCGCCGCCGAAGAGCAGCATGCCGAGGAAGAGCAGCGGGATCCAGCCGGTCACGGCGGCGAGCACGACCAGCACGCCGCCCAGCGCGCCGGTCAGGTAGGCAGCCACGAGGCCAGGTCGCCGACCGGCGGCGCTCATGATCCGGGTGACCGGTATGGCGAGTAGCGCGCCGCCGACCACGGCGGCGCTCTGGGCCAGCCCGGAGACGGCGGTGCCGACCAGCCGGGCGGCGAGCAGCGCACCGACGGAGACCCCGATGGTGGTGCCGATGCCGCCGATGATCTGGGTGCCGAAGAGCAGCCGGAGGGTACGACGCTGGACCCGGGCGATGGCGGGGTCACGGAACTCGGTCGCGCTCCCGGGTGGGGGCACGGTGGCGGCGGTGGCCATCGGAGGCTCCATCGGCAGTAAGGGGTGACGGTCGGCTACATCCTTACTGCCGATGCAGCCGGGCCCTCAGGGTACGCCCGCACGACCGACCCGAAGATCGAGCGCGGGTACGCCAGCTCGGTCAGAGCTGGCGTCGACTCACGTCGCACCGCGGCCAGCACGACATCGAGTCCTCGTCCCTCAGCCAGCACCTGCCGTCCCATCACCACGGCGCTGTCGTCCGACATTTCCATCCACGCATGCTAGGCAACGGGCGACAACCTACGAAGGGGCGCTATCCTTGCCACACACTCGTTCTCTGTCGATGGCCCAGGTACGCCGCGAAGTACCTCCACTTATGCGTTTCAACACTCGGAGCCGGACCGCTCCCGTCCGGTGAGTCCCGCGATCAGGGTTCGCTCCCGCAAGGATCTACGAGCCGCCCGCCGCCCCCGCTCCCACCCCTGTTGGGGACACCTCGTCGCTGCGGCTCTCTGGCCAATGCACGGGGCGAACCTCGGCACCCTACTACGCACCTGCGACGCAGTCGGCGCATGCCTGGTGGTTCCCCCTTTCCGCTGGGTCGATGAGGCCCTGGCCAGGGGAAACACGCTGCGCCGGCCCAGTTGCGTACACCGGGTCGGGAATCCCGTCCGCTGGCTGGAAACTGAACGAGCCAACGGCTCACGTATCGTCGGCGTGGAACTGGCCGACGAGGCGATCCGCTTGGCCGATCTCCCGACGGCCGACCGCCGGACCATCATGATCCTCGGCCATGAGGCTTCCGGTATCCCCTCCGAAGCCCTGGACCTGCTCGACTGCGCGGTGGAGATCCCCATGGTCGGCACCGGTCACAGTCTCAACGTCGCGGTCGCCGGCTCGCTTGTGCTGTACAAACTCGCGGGACTGCTCTGACCCAACACGTCACCCACCGCCCGACCGAGGTGGCACCTCAGGCGACACCTCGGTCGGCACCTCCGGCAGCGGCGAGGGCACCGGCGACGACCTTCAGGTCGTCAACCAGTCCGCCGTACGCGATCTCGCGGTTGTCGGCGCGCAGCACCGCCGACGGGTGGATGGTGGCGACCAGTTGGGCCGGCGGCACCGATCCGAGTTTGCCGGTGGCGTCGGTCGGCACTCGGGTGAAGTCCTGCGGCCGTTGGGCCGAGTCGGGCCAGGGCAGCAACACGCCCCGCGACCGGGTGACCCGGAACGACGGGCCGAGCAGGGCCTTGGCGGCGGTCGCACCGAGCACCACGACGACCTCCGGTTGCAACTGGGCGAACTCGGCGACCAGCCAAGGCCGACAGGCCACTATGTGCACCTGGTCGGGGGTCTGGTGGATACGCCGCTTGCCCCGCAGCTCGAACCGGAAGTGCTTGACAGCGTTGGTGATGTACAGCTCGCGGGGGTTCAGGCCAGCGTCGTCCACCGCCCGACGAAGCAGGTGCCCGGCCGGCCCGACGAACGGCAGTCCCTTCTGGTCCTCCACATCGCCCGGCTGCTCGCCGACGAAGACCACCCGGGCATTGGCGTTGCCTCGCCCGAAGACCGTCTGGGTGGCGTCCTGATAGAGCTCGCAGCCCCGGCAGTCGGTGGCGGCGGTGCGTAGCTCCGCCAGGTCGTCGGCGTCCGGTGGGATGAAGTGTTGGGCACCGGGCGCGGTCGTGGTTTCGGCCATGGCGACCTTTTTACCCCCTACCACCGACACGAGTACGGCGGGTCGGAGATTTCGCCGTCGGCAGCCCCGGATCGACGCTCAGGCGCTGAACGGGCCGGCCGGCGCCACAGATCAGGCGCTGAACGGGCCGGCGGTGTCGGCCGCCATCGCCCGGGTCACCGCGTCGACGAATCGCGGAATCTCCTCCTCGGTCAACGGGCTGATGGTGATCCGTACCCCCGGTCCGGTGGCCAGCCGGTAGAGCGAGGAGGGGGCGACCGCGTACCCGGCGTCGCGCAGCATGGTGACCACCCGGGTCTCGTCGCGTACCGGCAGCCAGACGTTGATGCCGGTGCGCCCGTACGCGGTGATTCCCCGGTCGGCGAGCGCGGTGCGCAGGGCGTGGCGGCGACGCTCGTAGCTGTCCCGGGCCTCGGCGAGTTGCGCGGTCACGGCCGGGTCCTGCCAGAGTCGGACGATCAGTTGTTGCAGCAGGGTGGAGACCCAGCCGGCACCGACCCGCATCCGGCCGGCAACCCGGGCCACGGTCGCCTCGTCACCGGCCAGCACCGCCAGGCGCAGGTCGGGCCCGTAGGGCTTGCTCGCCGAGCGGAGGAAGGCCCAGCTCCGGGTGGCCCCAGCCAGACTGTGCACCGGTACGGGGGCCAGCTCGGCGGCGTGGTCGTCCTCGATCAGCAGCAGCTCGGGGTGGTCGGCGAGCAGTCTGCGCAGTTCTGCGGCCCGTTCGGCGGTGACGGCAGCACCGGTCGGGTTCTGCGCGCGGGTGGTGACGATCAGCGCGCGGGCCCCGGCGGCCAGGGCGGCGCTCACCCCGGCGGTGGTGGGTCCGTCGTCGTCCACCGGTACGCCGATCGGCCGGAGCCCGAGGGCTGCGACGAGGTCGAGCAGGTTGGCCCAGCCGGGATCCTCCACCGCCACCGGGTCACCGGGACGCAGGTGGGCGGCGAGCAGCCGGTCAATGCCGTCCAACGCTCCACTGGTGACGGTGATCGCGTCGGCCGGGACCCCGTCTGAGGTGAGCCGGACCCGGGCGAGGTCGGCCAGTTCGGGCAGTACCCCGGCGGTGGCGTAACCGACCGGCGCGTCGTCCGGGGCGGCGATGGCCGCCAGGTGGGGTCCGAGCCGGGGCAGCAGCCGAGTGTCGGGTTCCCCGGCGGAGAGGTCCCAGCCGCCGGGGGGCGGGGGCAGGCGCAGCGCGGAGCGCTGGGCGGCGACCGGGGGGCGGGGGCGGATCCGGGTGCCGTTGCGACCGGCGGTCTCGACCACGCCCCGCTGCCGCAAACCCTGGTACGCCTTGGCGACGGTGGCCGGGCTGACGGCCAACCGCTCGGCCAGTGCCCGGACGGCGGGTAGTGCTGCCCCGGGTTGCAGTGCTCCGGTGCGTACGCCGGTTTCCACGCTGGCCGCTATCGCGGCTGCTGTACCACCGATGATCTGATAACGTGCTGCCACAGTTGCAGTATTGTACTAGAACAAATGCGGGAGTACGACATGTACCCGAAGACGGAGCGGACCACCGCCCACCGTGACCGGGGCCGGATCGGCTACCAGCGGGCGGTGGCCCACGCGATCCTCGACGAGGCGTACCACTGTGTGCTGGCCTTCACCGTCGACGGCGAACCCCGGGCACTGCCCACCCTGCACGTACGCGTCGACGACACCGTCTACCTGCACGGCTCCACCGGCAGCCGGCCGCTACTGGCCGCCCGGGGCGCCGACGGGCTGGCTGTCTGCCTCACCGTCACCCTGCTCGACGGTCTGATCTACGGCCGCTCGCAGTTCCACCACAGCGCCAACTACCGCTCGGTGGTCGCGCACGGCACCGCCCGCCTGGTCACCGACGAAACCGAGAAGCGCGCGGCGATGACCGCCCTGGTCGAGAAGGTCGGCCGGGGCCGGGCCGCCGACAGTCGGCCGCCGACCCGCAAGGAACTCGCCGAGACGGCGGTGCTGGCGCTGCCCCTACGCGAGGTGTCGACCCGGATCCGCCTCGGCGGAGTGAGCGACGAGCCCGAGGACCAGGCCCTGCCGTACTGGGCCGGGGTAGTACCGCTGCGGCTCGTCCCGGGCCTCCCGGAACCCGACACCGGAGTCACCGCGCCCCTGCCCGACTACCTGCGCCCGGTGCACTCGCCCTGGCTGACCGCCGCACCGATGCGGGGCGAGCACGTGATCCTGGAACCGTTGGACCTGTCCCACGTCGACGCCCTGTACGCCGCCACCGCCGACCCCGAGGTGTGGCAACATCTCGGCAACCCGATGCCCCGGACCCGCGACGACGCGGTGGCGATCGTGGCCGAGGCGCTGCGCGCCGCCCACTGGGGTGACCGGGTGCCCTGGGTACAGCGCTGCGCGGTCACCGGCCAGGTCGTCGGCAGCACCTCCTACTACGACGTCGACGAGGTCCGGCGCACCGTCGCCATCGGCTACACGTTCCTCGGTCAGCCCTGGTGGCGTACCGGCATCAACACGGAGGCCAAGCTGCTGCTGCTCACCCGGGCCTTCGAGGAGTTGGCCGCGGTACGGGTGGTCTGGCACACCGACATCCGCAACGACCGCTCGCAGCGGGCCATCGAACGGCTCGGGGCGCAGCGGGAAGGCGTACTGCGAATGCACCGGCAGCGGCCGGACGGGTCGTGGCGGGACACCGTCGTCTACTCGATGACCGCCGATGAGTGGCCATCCGCACAGGCCACACTGCGGGACCGGCTGCGTCGGGGCGTACCCGTGGCCGGATGATGTCGCCCGTGCTAGGGATAACCGACATCTGGACGTACGTGCTGGGAACGATCGCGATCGTCCTGCTACCCGGCCCCAACTCGCTGTTCGTGCTCTCGGTCGCGGCCCGACGCGGGATACCGGCCGGTTACCGGGCCGCCGCCGGGGTGTTCGTCGGCGACACGGTGCTCATGGTGCTCTCCGCCGCCGGGATCGCGTCGCTGCTCAAGGCGTACCCACCGATCTTTCTGGTGATCAAGTACGCGGGCGCGGCGTACCTCGGTTATGTCGGTCTGACCATGCTGCGCGGGGCCTGGCGGCGCTGGCGGAGCCGCAACGACGCCGCCACGCCGCGGCTGATCGACGCCGCCGAGCCGGCGATGGTACGGAGTCCGTTCCGCCGGGCGGCGGTGATCAGCCTGCTGAACCCGAAGGCGATCCTGTTCTTCGTCTCCTTCTTCATCCAGTTCGTCGACCCGTCCTACGCCTATCCGGCGCTGTCGTTTCTGCTGCTCGGGCTGATCGCCCAGGTGACCAGTGCCCTCTACCTGAGCTTGTTGATCTTTGCGGGCGCCTACCTGGCGACACAGTTCAGTCAGCGTCGCCGACTGGCCGCCGGGATGACCACCGGCGTCGGCGCCCTCTTCCTCGGCTTCGGCGTCAAACTCGCCACCGCCAGCGCCGGCTGAGGTGTAAGGAAGGGCCCCTTCTTATCGCTTTTTGCATAGGAAGGGGCCCTTCCTAACACCTCTCACGTGCCGTCGCCGCCGCCTCCTCCGCTGCCGCCGATTCCCGGGCCACCGCCAGCGGTGCCCTGCTCGGCGGCCTCGGGCGAGTGGCTCTCCTGGGTGTCCTCGGGCGGATGGGTCACGTTCGCCGACTCCACGATCGGGGTGGGATTCCGGTAGCCGGACGCCGCGTAGGCATGCCGGTTGATCGCCTGCCGTAGCCAGCCATCGATCAGGTTCACCCAGTCGCCATCACTCCCGGGCGAAATGTGCCGCACCCGGAACCGACTAAGGCTGTAGTGCCCCGCCCCGGCCATCGCCGCCCGCCGGTCGAGGCCGAAGATGGCCTCCACGCCGTACCGGTTGGTCACCAGGGTCACCTCCAGCTCGGAGAAGGGCCCGGCATACAGGGGCGGAGCCCAGAATCCGATCTTCTGGTGGAACGGCAGTGTCTGGGCCACCCCGGGCAGCCGCCCCGACTGGAGTCCCGTCTGCCGCAGGCGGAACTCCAACGCGGCCAACGCCGCGAAGATCCGCTCCTGGGCGGGCAGCGGATGTACGTACACCGGAAGCATGCCGCCCTGGTCGAACATCGGGTCGACCCCGACCTCGGTGCGCAACCCCATTCGCAGGGTGAGCGGCCGCAGGCCGTTGAGCACCGTCACCGGAGTCTCCCAGGGCATCGCCAGGGCAAACGCCACCGCCCGCCGCTGGCCCGCCGGCACCACGAACGGACCGGCCACGGTCACCCGGTGGAATTCCATCAGGACCCGGCCGGCGGCCGGGTCGTCCGGCTCCACCTGGGTGACCAGCCCGAGTACGACCTGCTCCACCGGTACGTCGGCAGAGCCGGCGGTGAGGACCACCCGGCCGGGCAGACGCAGCCCTGGCCGGGTGCTCGGATTCGTCAGGACGGTATTGACCGACAGGCCCGTGGCACCCAGCCCGGGCGGCATCCCCCCGATGGTCACCAGGGTCCCCCTCTCCCCCGGTGACGCCCGCGCGAGGATGCCCCCTACTCGGCGCCTCCGCTGTCGGCGATGGGGACGCCGCTAGTCAGCGTCTCCACCACCGTGAGCGCTGGGGACACTGCTAGTCAGCGCCTCCACCCCCACGGCAGGGATGCCCGCTCATCAGCGCATTCGCCGCCCACGCGGCACCGGGTCGGTCTCGTCATCGAACTCGCCGATGACCTCCTCCAGCAGATCCTCCAGCGCGACGAAGCCCACCGGCCGGCCGGTGCCCGCCCCGTTGGTCACCATGGCGAACTGCACCTGGTCGGCCCGCATCGCCGCGACCGCCTCGGTCACCGACGCGGTGGTGGCCAGGCTGAACGCCGGAGTCATCAACTCCTGCGCCGTCGTCACCCGACCCGCCGTCGTGGCCCGGACCGCCTCCCGTACGTGTACCACGCCCAGTACCTCGCCGGGGCCGTTCAGCACAGCCAGCCGCGACCGGCCGCTGTCCCGGCACACCTGCTCGATGCGCTCGGCGCTGTCGTCCCGGTGCACCGAGACGATCCGGTCCACCGGTTCCATCACGTCGGCCACCAGGGTCCCCTGCAGTTCGAGCATGCTGGTCAGCATCTCGTGCTGGTCGGCGGCGAGCAGCCCGTGCTCCCGGGACTGTTCCAACAGCATCCGCAACTCCTGCGGCCCGTGTGCCTGCGCCAACTGGTCCTGCGGGTTCACCCGGACCAGCCGCAGCGTGGCGTTGGCCATGCCGTTCAGCACCGAGAGCACCGGCCCAACCAACCGGGCGAACGCCCGGAACGGCAACGCCAGCAGCAATGCCGAACGTTCCGGGTCGGTGATGGCCCAGGACTTCGGGGCCATCTCGCCGACCACCAGGTGTAGGAAGGTCACCAGAATCAGCGCGAACACCAGCGCGATGATGTGGCTGGTCGCCTCCGGTAGTCCCACGGCGGTCAGCGCCGGGCTGACCAGATGCTCGATCGCCGGCTCGGCGAGTGCACCGAGCCCCAGGGTGCAGATGGTGATACCGAGCTGCGCACCGGCCAGCATCAGCGACAACTCACGGTTGCCCGCCAACGCCGCCCGAGCCGCCCGGCCACCAGTGGCGGCGGCCTGCTCCAGGCGGTAGCGCTTACTGGCGACCAGAGCGAACTCGGCCGCCACGAAGAAGGCATTCAAGGCCAGCAGGGCCAGGGAGAACAGTAGTGCCCAGGTCGTACTCATCGGGCCACCTCCAGCCGTACGGAGTCGGCCACGTGCCGGTCGACGGCGAGTACCTCGACCAACGCCCTCGGTGGCAGTTCGGCGTCCAGTTCGGCGGCGAGGGTGATCTCCAGCCGGTCACCCACCTCGGGCACCCGGCCCAGCTCCCGCATCACCAGTCCGGAGATGGTGTCGTACTCCGGCGCCTCGGGCAGCGCGATACCGGTGCTGTCGGCGACCTCGTCGATGCGCCAACGGGCCGGAACCACCCAGGAACCATCGGCCTGCCGCATCGGGGCCCGCTCGGGCGGATCGTCCTCGTCGCGGATCGGCCCGACCAGCTCCTCGGCGATGTCCTCCAGGGTGATCACGCCGGCGAAGCCGCCGTACTCGTCCACCACACAGGCGAGCTGCCGGTGGCCGGCGCGCAGCCGGTCCAGCACCGTCGGCAGCAGCAGCGTCGTGGGCACCAGCAGCGGCGGTCCGGCCACCGCGCTGACCAAGGTCTTACCCCGCTGCTCCGGGGGGACTCCCAGTACGTCGGCGATACCGACCACGCCGACCAGGTCGTCGACGCCCTCGGTGCCGCGTACCGGGAACCGGGAGTGTCCGGTGTCCAGCAGCTGCACGACCCGGCTGACCGGCTCGTCGGCCCGTACGGTGTGCACGTCGACCCGGGGCACCATCACCTCACCGGCGGTGAGCTGACGGAAGTCCAGCCCTCGGTCGAGCAGGTTCGACATCTCCGCGTCGAGGTGCCCCTCCTGACGGGACTCCGCGATGATCTGCTCCAGATCCTCGGGAGTGGCCCCGCTCGGCAGTTCCTCGATGGGTTCGATGCCCACCCGACGTAGCAGCCGGGTGGCGGCCATGTCGAAGAGCTTGATCACCGGCGCTGCGACAGCCAGGTAGATCAGCGTGGACTGACTGAGCGCCCGAGCCACGGCCTCGGGCCGGGCGATGGAGAGGTTCTTCGGGGCGAGTTCGCCGAGCACCATCTGCACGATGGTGGCGATGATCAGGGCGAGTGCCACGGAGAGCGGCAGACTGACCGCCCGCGACATCCCCGTCAGGCCGAGCAGGTCGGCCAGTCCGTCACCCAGGAAGGGCTCGGCCACGTAACCGACGAGCAGCGCGGTGACGGTGATGCCGAGCTGGGCACCGGAGAGCATGAATGACAGCCGACCGGTTACCTTCAGGGCCCGTTCGGCAGCGATGTCGCCCTGGTCGGCGAGCTGCTGGAGCTTGCCCCGATCGACGGCGATGTAACCGAACTCCTGGGCCACGAAGTAGCCGGTCGCGGCGGTCAACAGGATGATCAGAAGAAGGCCAAGCGCGATCAACACGGGTTGCTCAGGGCTCCCCGGGACGGTACTTGGGCCCGATGTTGCCGGGTCCAACCCGGCTGGCTATAACTGCCCTCCTGGGCAGTGGATTCGATCATTCGGTCAGTCTATCGGCATGACCTGGGGATTCGCTGTACGTGCAAGGAAGGGCCCCTTCTTATCGCTTTCTGCCTTGGAAGGGGCCCTTCCTAACCTCTCAGCGCTCAGGTGCCCACCTCTGAGCGTCGCGCGCCGGGTTAGTCGGCGTGGTGGCGGACCGGCTGGTCGGCGAGTTCGTCCACGACCAGACGTTCCTTCTCACACCGGCCGGCCCGGTAGGCGGCCCGCCCGACGAGATGCGCGGCAATCGGGGCGGTCGCCAGCTGAAATACGCCCACCAGCAGCAGGGTGGTCAGATCCGGCCCGGTACGCAGCCGCAGCCCCACCCCGATCAGGATGAGCAGCAGGCCCAGCACCTGCGGCTTGGTGGCGGCGTGCATCCGGGACAGCACGTCGGGAAAGCGCACCAGCCCCACTCCCGCGATGAGGCTCAACAGCGCCCCGATGATCAGGCAGACGGCCGCCAGGATGTCCATGATCTCGCCCCCGGTCACGACTCCTCCCGCGCCACGAAGCGGACGACGCCCACCGAACCGACGAAACCGAGGATGGAGAGGACAACCATGATCGGCAGGGTGGTGGCGTGCCGGTTGATCGCCGCCTCCGTACCGAGGGCACCGACCACCACGGAGAGCAGGACGTCGGTGGCGACGACCCGGTCGAGCAGGGAGGGACCACGGGCGATCCGAATGAGGGCGAGCACCGCCGCGATGGCGAGCAGAGCGGTGACGATCACGACGACGGCGGTCATATGATTGCTCCTCGGTCGATGGGAGACTGCTGCAACTGACGCAACTCGGCCTTCGAACCGACTGCCCGGAGGATCCGGGCCTCCAGGTCCAGCACGTCCTGGCGAGCCTGGTCCAGGTCCTCGGGGCCCCGGACGTCGAGTACGTGGACGTAGAGCACGCCGGCGGACCGGTCCACCTCCACGATGAGGCTGCCCGGGACCAGCGACACCGCCTCGGCGGTCAGCGTGAGGTTGAGGTCCGAGCGCACCCGCAGCGGTACGGCGATGATCGCGTTGCGCGGCTGGTAGCGCGGTCGCAGGGCGGTCCAGGCGACCTGGGCGCTCGCTGTGATCAGGTCGTAGATGAACCGTGTTCCGAACCGGAGCAGGCCGATCGGGCGGAGCCGCCCCTCGAAGGTCACTGGCGGCAGCGGGAAGAACAGCAGCACCACCAGCGCCACGGCCAGACCACCGACGATGTTGCCCCAGGTGAACTCACCCCACAGCAGGTTCCACACCAGGATCAGCCAGCCCACCGCGACCGCCTGGTCCCGCCATCGGGTACGCGGCGGAACGACCCGCGGGGTCTCCGGCTCCAGCTCGGTCAGCGGTGACTCGATCACTGGTGACTCCGACAACTCCGACCGCTTCCGCTGTTCGACGCTGGGTGGCGGTGGCGGGGCGGAAGGCTGAGTAGTCGGCTCAGCCGGCCGCTCCGCTGGCGGCTCAGCGGAGGGCTGCGCTGGTGGCGGGGTCACGGCGTACCTCCTGGGAAGACCGCATCGACGTACGGGGAGCGTTCTCGCAGGTGCTCGGCGGCGTCGGCGCTGACCTCGTAGAGCGGCCCGGCGACCAGGGTGAGTGCCACCCCGAGCAGGACCAGGGCGAGGGTCGAGCCCACCATCAGCGGGGACAGCCGGGACGGCACGTCGGGCGAGTCCACCTTGGGGGCCCGCCAGAAGGCCATGTTCCAGACCTTCATGATCGCGTAGAGGGTGAGCAGACTGGTGATGGTGCCTCCGGCAACCAACATCCAGGGCAGTACCCCGCCGGCCGACACCCCGGCCTGCAACAGGCCGACCTTGCCGAGGAAGCCGGAGAACGGCGGGATGCCGGCGAGGTTGATGGCGGGCAGGAAGAACAACACCCCGAGCAGGGGCGCTATCCGGCCGAGCCCGCCAATCCGTTCCAGGTTGGTGCTGCCGGCCCGCCGCTCCAACAGCCCGGTGGCCAGGAAGAGGGTGGTCAGGATGATGATGTGGTGCACCACGTAGAAGATCGCCCCGGCCAGGCCGGCGGTCGTGGCCAGCGCCACCCCGAAGATCAGGTAACCGATGTGCCCCATCAGGGTGAACGACAGCAACCGTTTGATGTCGGACTGGGCGACCGCACCGAGGATGCCGACCAACATGGTCAGTAGCGCCACCACCATCAGCACGTCGGATACTCGGCCGCCGGGGAACAGCAGCGTCTCGGTCCGGATGATCGCGTAGACACCGACCTTGGTGAGCAGGCCGGCGAAGACCGCGGTGACCGGCGCGGGTGCGGTCGGATAGCTGTCCGGCAACCAGGATGACAGCGGGAAGACCGCTGCCTTGATCCCGAACGCCAGTAGCAGCATCAGGTTCAGCACCAGCCGCAGGTTGTCCGGCAGCGCGTCGAGCCGGTCGACCAGTTGGGCCAGGTTGAGGGTGCCGGTGGCCGCGTAGATGAGCCCGATCGCACTGAGGAAGATCAACGACGAGAGCAGGCTGACCACGACGTAGGTCGTACCGGCCCGGATCCGTACGTCGGTGCCACCCAGGGTGAGCAGCACGTAGCTGGCCGCCAGCAGGATCTCGAAGCCGACGAAGAGGTTGAACAGATCGCCGGAGAGGAAGGCGTTGGTCACGCCGGCGGTCAGCACCAGATAGGTCGGGTGGAAGATCGCCAGCGGAGTGCCCTCGTCGCCGTCCTCCCGCCCCTCGCCGATCGAGTAGAGCAGCACGCACAGGGTCACCGCAGCGGAGACCACCAGCATCAGCGCCGAGAGTTGGTCGGCGACCAGCACGATGCCCACCGGCGCGGGCCAGCCGCCGACGTTCACCACGAGGGGGCCGTCCCGGTAGGCCGCCACCAGTAGCGCCGCCGCCACCGCAAGGGTGGCGGTGAGCACGAGCACGCTGACCGCCCGCTGGGCGCGGGGGTGCCGGGCCAGCACCAACGTCAGCGCGGCACCCAACAGTGGCATGACCACCGGAAGCGGTACGAGAGTGTTCACTTGGTCGCCTCGTTCCCGCCCTGCCGCCGGGTCGTCGGCCCGGGGTCGAGCTTCTCCAGGTCATCGCCACTGTCGTCGATGCCTTCGTCGTCGGTGTCGTCGAGACCGGAGGCGGCGTCCCGTTCGGCACGTTCCGCGATCCGCCGGTCCTCCAGGTCGTCCTGGACCTCGTCGTGGCCGAACAACTGCCAACTGCGGTACGCCATGGCGAGCAGGAAGGCGGTCATCCCGAGCGTGATCACGATGGCGGTCAGCACCATCGCCTGGGTCAACGGATCGCTCATCTCCTCTTCCGGGGTGACGCCCACAATCGGCGCACCGCCGTTCGTGCCGCCCACCAGGATCAGCAGGTTGACCCCGTTGCCGAGCAGGATGATGCCGAGCAGCACCCGGGTCAGGCTGCGTTCCAGCAGCAGCGACACGCCACAGGCGAACAACACCCCGATGACGACCACCAGGACCAGGTTCGGGCTGTTCATTCCGCCTCCTCGATCTGCCGGTCCACTTCGGCACCCAGGCTGCGCAGGATGTCCAGTACCAGGCCGATCACGATCAGATAGACCCCGATGTCGAAGAAGAGCGAGGTCACCAGGTGGATGTCGCCGATGACCGGTAGGTGCAGGTCGACCACGGCGCTCTGCAGCACGTCACCGCCGAGCAGCATGGCCACCACGCCCGTACCGACGGAGAGGAACAGCCCGGCCCCGAGCACCAGGCCGGCGTCCACCGGTGCCGCCTCGTCCAGTTCATACCGACCACCGGCGAAGTACCGGACGGTCAGCGCCAGCCCGGCCACCAGGCCACCGGCGAATCCGCCGCCGGGTGCGTTGTGCCCGGAGAACATCAGGTAGATGGAGAACAGCACGATGGTGTGGAACAGCAGTCGGGTGACCACCTCGAAGACGATCGAGCGGCGCCGTTCCCGCAGTGTCGGGCCGCCCCGCAACCAGATCCGGTAGCCCCGGGGCCGGCGGCTGGGCGTGGGTAACTCTGGCCGACGGGGCACCGGGCCACCACGCGGCCGGATGAAGATCAGGCTGGCTACCCCGGTGGCCGCCACCAGCAGCACCGAGATCTCGCCCATGGTGTCCCAGGCCCGGATGTCGACGAGGGTCACGTTGACGACGTTGCGCCCGTGTCCGTACGACACGGCCAACTCGGGGAAGTCGACCGAGATCGGGATAGCCTCGCGCCCCCCTGCCGCAGCCAGTGCCAACGCCGACATGACCACCCCGACCGCCACACCGATGGCGATCCGGACCCACCGGGTACGCCGTAACGGCCGGGCCGAGAACTTGATCGGCAACCGGCGCAGCACCAGTACGAACACCACGATGGTGACGGTCTCCACCAGGAACTGGGTGAGTGCCAGGTCGGGTGCTCCGTACAGAACGAACATCATCGCGGTGCCGTATCCGGTCACGCCGACCAGCACCATGGCGGCGAGCCGCCGGGTGGCTCGTACGGCCAGCACGGCGGCGGTGGCCAGCACCAGCCCGACGACCAGTTGCAGCGGGCTGTCCCAGAGATCGACCCGCTGTGGCCAGACCCGCCCGAGCAGCAGGGCACCCCCCGGGCCGACCACCAGGACCAGCAGGATGATGCCCAGATACTGGGGCAGGGAACCGCGCTGGGTGGCGGCGGTGACCTCGGTGGCGAACCGGTCCAGCCAGCCGGTGACCCGCTGGTAGGCGCTCACCCCGTCGATGGGGGCCCGGACCCGCCGGACCATGGGGGTGACCCGCTCGCGGAACACGAAGAGCAGACCACCGCCGAGTAGCGCGATGGCCGACAGGGCCAGCGGTGGGGTGGCACCGTGCCAGAGCGCCAGGTGGTAGCCGGTCGGGCCGACCCAACCGGCGTACGGGGTGAGCAGCTTGTCCACGACGGCGGCCAGCGGGCCGAGGGCGAGTCCGGCCAGCGCGAGCAGCCCGATCGGGGCGAGCATGCTCACGCCGGCCGGTCGCGGTTGGCTGGGCTCGACGTCGGGCTTACTGGCGAAGGCCCCCCAGACGAACCGGATGCTGTAGCCGGCGGTGAGGGTGGAGCCGAGCACCAGTGCGGCGAGCACGATCCAGTTGTCGGCGAACGACTCGAACACCGCCTCCTTGGCGACGAAGCCGAAGAGCGGTGGGAGGCCGGCCATGGAGGCGGCGGCGAGGACGGCCGCGCCGAAGAGGACCGGTGTACGGCGCCACAGCCCGGACAGTGCGCGCAGGTCCCGGGTGCCGGCGGTGCGGTCGATGGCACCGACGATGAGAAAGAGCGCCGCCTTGAACAACGCGTGGGCGAGCAGCATGGCGGTGCCGGCGAGCGCGGCGTTGCGGTGCCCGGCGCCGGTGACCACGATCAGCAGGCCCAGCTGGCTCACGGTGCCGTACGCCAGCAGCAGTTTCAGGTCGGTCTGGCGCAGCGCGGCCCAGCCGCCGGAGAGCATGGTGACCACCCCGGCGACGGTGACGATCACGGTCCAGCCGGTGGTGAGTGCGAAGACCGGGGCGAGCAGCGCGACGAGGTAGACGCCGGCCTTGACCATGGCGGCGGCGTGCAGGTAGGCGCTGACCGGCGTGGGGGCGGCCATGGCGGCGGGTAGCCAGAAGCTGAGCGGGAAGATTGCCGACTTGGACAGCGCCCCGATCAGGATCAGCACCAGCGCCGTGGCCAGGTAGCCGGCACCGGGCCGGGGCGCGTTGATCAGCTCGGACCAGCGGTAGGTGCCGGCGTGCTGGCCGAGCATGATGAAGCCGATCAGCATCGCCAGGCCGCCCAGGGTGGTGACCACCAGGGCTTGGAAGGCGGCCCGGCGGCTGGCCCGCTTCTCCGGGTTGTGCCCGATCAGCAGGTAGGAGAAGACGGTGGTCAACTCCCAGAAGACGTAGAGCAGGAGCAGATCGTCGGAGACGACCAGGCCGAGCATCGCGCCGGCGAAGCCGACGAACACCCCGGCGAACCGGCCGAGGCCGGGTTCGTCGGCGTCGAAGTAGCGGGCGCAGTAGACCAGTACGGCCGCGCCGACGCCGCCGACCAGCAACATCATCAGCCAGGAGAGCGTCGTGACGCGCAGGGCCAGGTCGAGGTTGATCTGCGCGATCCAGGGGTACGTCTCGGCGACCGCCCCACCTTTGCTCATCACCTCGGTGTGCGCGGCGGCCCAGACGAAGGTGGCGGCGGGGGCCAACGCCAACAGGTAGAAGGCACGCCGACCCCACCATCGGACGAAGAGCGGTGCGCAGATCGCCACGGCAAGGTGGAGGGTCAGCAAAAGCAGCACACGTACTCCAGGTAGACGTCAGCATGGGCCCCTGTCGAGGGTCCATGACTGCGGCGGATCAGACGGCAGAAAGCCGGAGATATGGATGAGCCGGGCCGATAGAACGGACGGCGGTACGGTGTCGGACCGGTCGGGACGACCGGCGGGTGGGAACCGTGGGGAGGGGCGTCAGGCGGGCGGTGCGCGGCTGGGGTTGCCGGGCACGGCCCGCGAGGACAACGCCGGTTCGGAGCGGCCGATCAGGGCCGGTTCCGCCGATCCCAGCGAGGCGACCCACACCGGGGCTGACCGGGTCACGGCGGGTAGCTGCCCGGCCCCGGGCTGATGCCGTTCCTCGAAGCTGTGTTCGCGGGCGGATGCCTCGCTGCCGGCTGTCTTCTCGTCGTCCCGGCCCACGGAGGGGGTGGGATGGAAGAGTGCGGCGCCGATGGAGGCGGGCCCGGCGGCGATGGCGACGGCGGGCGCGGCGGCGAAGCCGGCACCGAGCACCGAGGTGATGGAGAGAATGACGAAGAGGGCTGCGGCGATCAACCAGCCGACGGGTCGGCGCATCAGCAGCACTCCGCCCACATCGCCTCCCGCATCCGCTCGCTGAGGAGAAAGTGTAACCGGTCGGTTGAGTCGTTACCGGTCGTCGATGTTTCGGCCTTGTGACGAGTGCCTCCACGCACCGGCCTGGTGCCGGCTGCACCGCCCAGGCCGGAGTTACGACTCGACGACCAGGTCCGGGCGCCCGAGTTGCACGACGATCTTGTTGACCACCCGCTGTGCTGCGGCAAGTGAGCCCACGGGGAGCAGATGGTCCCGACTCTCCCGGCGCAGGACGAAGTAGTGCACGGCGGCTCGTACTCGGGCCCGGTCGGCGGCGCTGGCAGCGGTGGTGACGACGACCAGCTCACGAAGGGCAGCCGCGAGTTGCTCGGCGAGTTTGAGGTCGGCACCGCGCAGGCCGGGACGCACCGAGGCGAGGTGACTGTTCACCTTGCGAATGAGGACATCGGTGCCGTGTTGGTTGCCTCGCTCGACGACGGCCATCTGGTCCTCCTTGGCCTCGACCCGGCATTGCGAGAAAAGTTACTTTACGTTGTTCCGCCCAAGCAAGCAGTTAAGTAAGACTTAAAGCCACAGAACGGGCAGACCACAGCTGTTCTTCATGTTGTCGCCTCGCACACCGCCAGCGCCTGCGGAACCTGTCCGACCCGCGAGGCAGGATGGAACCCGTGATCGACGTACTGGCGGGGCGGGGTTGATGGCGAGGCCCGACGTGACAGCTCGGTTCGCACCCGCGACCCGAGAGTGGTTCGCTGCCGCCTTCGCCGCCCCCACTGCCGCCCAGGCCGGCGCGTGGGAGGCGATCAGCGCCGGACACCACGCGCTCGTGGTCGCGCCGACCGGCTCCGGCAAAACCCTCGCCGCGTTCCTGTGGTCGCTGGATCGGCTGACCCGTGAGACACCACCCGAAGATCGACAGCGTCGGTGCCGAGTGCTCTACGTCAGCCCGTTGAAGGCGCTCGCGGTCGACGTCGAACGCAATCTGCGTACCCCGCTGACCGGCATTCGGCACGCCGCGACCCGGCTCGGCATCCCGCCACCGGAGATCACCGTCGGTATGCGTACCGGCGACACCCCGGCCGACGAGCGGCGGGCGTTCGCACGTACCCCGCCGGACATTCTGATCACCACGCCCGAGTCGCTGTTCCTGCTGCTCACCTCCGCCGCCCGGGACTCCCTGCGCGGCGTCGAGACGGTGATCATCGACGAGGTGCACGCCGTGGCCGGCACCAAACGCGGTGCCCACCTGGCGCTCTCCCTGGAACGCCTGGACGCCCTACTGTCCCGGCCGGCCCAGCGGATCGGGCTCTCCGCCACCGTACGGCCGGTCGACGCCACGGCCCACTTCCTCGGCGGTGCACAGCCGGTGACGGTCGTCGCCCCGGCCACCGCCAAGACGATCGAGGTCAGCGTCCAGGTGCCGGTCGAGGACATGACCCGGCTGGACGAGGCGGACGAGTCGGTCGACGACGAGCTGGGCGGTCCGCCCCGCCGCGCCTCGATCTGGCCGGCGGTCGAGGAACGCGTGCACGACCTGATCCGCGCACACCGCTCCACCATCGTCTTCACCAACTCGCGGCGCAGCGCCGAACGGTTGTGTGCCCGGCTCAACGAGCTGGCCGCCGCCCACGACGGCACACCCGTACCGGCCCCGACCCGGCCACCGGCCGAGCTGATGGCCCAGTCCGGTACGGCCACCGGCGCCGCCCCGGTGATCGCCCGCGCCCACCACGGCAGCGTCTCCCGGGAGGAACGCAAACACATCGAGGAGGCGCTCAAGTCCGGGCAGCTCCCCGCCGTGGTGGCCACCTCCAGCCTGGAACTCGGCATCGACATGGGCGCGGTCGACCTGGTCGTGCAGATCGAGGCACCGCCCAGCGTCGCCGCCGGTCTGCAACGGGTGGGCCGGGCCGGACACCAGGTCGGCGCGGTATCCCGGGGCGTCGTCTTCCCGAAGCACCGGGGCGACCTGCTCTCCTGTGCCGTGGTCGCCGACCGGATGGCCGACGGTGGGATCGAGGAACTGCACAGTCCGCGCAACCCACTCGACGTGCTCGCCCAGCAGATCGTGGCGATGGTCGCGCTCGACCAGTGGCGGGTCGCCGATCTCGCCGCCCTGGTCCGGCGCGCGGCCCCGTTCGCCGAGCTGCCCGACTCGGCACTGCACGCGGTGCTGGACATGCTCTCCGGCCGCTACCCCTCCACCGCCTTCGCCGAGCTGCGCCCCCGGCTGGTCTGGGACCGGGCAGCCGACCTGCTCACCGGCCGACCCGGCGCGCAGCGGCTGGCGGTGACCAGCGGCGGCACCATCCCCGACCGGGGCATGTTCGGGGTCTTCCTGGCCGGTGCGCAACGGGCCGCCCGGGTCGGCGAACTCGACGAGGAGATGGTCTACGAGTCACGTGTCGGCGACGTGTTCCTGCTCGGCTCCTCGTCGTGGCGGATCGAGGAGATCACCCCGGACCGGGTACTGGTCTCCCCCGCCCCGGGGCAGGCGGCCCGAATGCCGTTCTGGAAGGGCGACTCGCTGGGCCGACCGGTCGAGCTGGGGCGGGCCATCGGTGCCCGGGTGCGCGCCCTGGCCCGACAGGACGACGAGACCGCCACCTCGGCGCTGCGCGCGGGTGGGCTGGACGACTGGGCGGCCGGCAACCTCGTCGCCTACCTGCGTGAACAGCGAGCCGCGACCCGGTCCCTGCCCGACGACCGGACCGTGGTGGTGGAGCGGTTCCGCGACGAGCTGGGCGACTGGCGGCTGGCCGTGCACTGCGTGCTCGGGGCCCGGGTCAACGGCCCGTGGGCGCTGGCCATCAGCCGCCGCCTCAGCGAGCGCTACGGGGTGGACGCCCAGGTCATGCCGGGTGACGACGGCATCGTCGTACGACTGCCCGACACCGCCGACGAACCACCCGGCGCGGAGCTGGTCGCCTTCGACCCAGACGAGATCACCCAACTGGTGGAGGAGTCGGTCGGCGGCTCGGCGATGTTCGCCGCCCGGTTCCGGGAATGCGCCGCCCGCGCGCTGCTGCTGCCCCGACGCGACCCACGCCGCCGCCAGCCACTGTGGCAGCAACGCCAGAAGGCCAACCAACTGCTCGACGTGGCCCGGGACCACCCCGACTTCCCAATCACCCTGGAGGCGGCCCGCGAATGCCTCCAGGACGTCTTCGACGTACCCGGGTTGGTGCAGCTGATGCGCGAACTGGCCGGCCGCCGGGTCCGACTGGTCGAGGTGGAAACCCCCCGGCCGTCACCGTTCGCCCGGTCGCTGCTCTTCGGCTACGTCGGCGCGTTCCTCTACGAGGGCGACGCGCCACTGGCCGAACGCCGGGCCGCCGCGCTGGCGCTGGACTCGACCCTGCTCGGTGAGCTGCTCGGCCGGGTGGACCTGCGCGAACTGCTCGATCCGGCGGTGCTCGCCGAAACCGAGCGACGCCTGCGCTGGCTGACCGACGACCGTCGGCCCCGAGACGCCGAGGACGCCGTCGAACTGCTCCGACTGCTCGGTGACCTCTCCGACGCGGAGTTGACCGAGCGTGGGGTCCGGTCGCAGTGGCTGACCGAGTTGGCCCAGTCCCGGCGGATCCTGCCGGTACGCATCGCTGGTGAGCAGCGCTGGATCGGTATCGAGGACGCTGGCCGACTGCGCGACGCGCTCGGGGTGGCGCTGCCGGTCGGGGTCCTCGATGCGTACCTGGCCCCGGTGGCCGACCCGCTCGGTGACCTGGTCGCCCGGTACGCCCGTACGCACGGCCCGTTCCCGGCCGCCGCCTGTGCCGCCCGGTTCGGGCTCGGTGTCTTCGTCGTCGAGCAGACGCTGCGCCGGCTCGCCGCCACCGGCAAGGTGGTCTCCGGCGAGTTCTCCCCCGACCGGGCTGGGGCCGAATGGTGCGACGCCGAGGTGCTGCGCCTGCTGCGCCGCCGGTCCCTGGCCGCACTGCGCCGGGAGATCGAACCGGTGTCGCCCCGGGCGCTGGCCGACTTCCTGCCCCGCTGGCAGCAGATCGGCGCGTCGAGCCGGGGCGTCGAGGCGGTCGCCGCCGCCGTCGAACAGTTGCAGGGCGTCGCCGTGCCCGCCTCCGCGCTGGAACGGCTGGTCCTGCCCGCCCGGGTCGCCGACTACTCCCCCGCCTACCTGGACGAGCTGTGCGCCAGCGGCGAGGTGGTGTGGGCCGGTTCCGGTTCGATCAGCGGGGGCGACGGCTGGATAACCCTGGCGTACGCCGACACCGCGCCGCTGCTGCTCCCCCCGCCGGACGAGGCGCTGGCCCTGACTCCGCTGCACGAGGCGGTGCTGGCCGCGCTCGACGACGGTCAGGCCCTCTTCTTCCGGGCCCTGGCCGACCGGGTGGGCGGCACCGAGGATCCGACCCTCGGGCCGGTCGACGACGCGGCGCTGGTCGCCGCCATCTGGGACCTGGTCTGGGCCGGCCGGTTGACCAACGACACCCTCGCCCCGCTGCGGGTGACGCTCGGCGGGGGTGGTGCGCACCGGTCCCGCCCGGGTGCGCCACGTACCCGCTACCGGCGGCCCGGCCGGGTGGCGCTGCCCAGCCGTACCGGCCCGCCGACCGTTGCCGGACGCTGGTCGCTGCTGCCCGACCGGGACACCGACCCGACCCGACGCGGTGCGACGCTGGCCGACACGCTACTCGAACGCCACGGGGTGGTCACCCGGGGCGCGGTCGCCGCCGAAGGGGTGACCGGTGGGTTCGCCGCCGTCTACCCGGTGCTGTCGGCGTTGGAGGAACGCGGGGCGGCCCGCCGGGGCTACTTCGTCGAAGGACTCGGGGCCGCCCAGTTCGCCGTACCCGGGGCCGTCGACCGGCTGCGGGCGCTGGCCGAGCCGGGCGGGATCGGCCGTAGTGACCGGGCGGGCGGTGCCGACGGGTGGGACGGGTCCGGGCAGCGGGGCGGGCGCAGCGACGGGTGGGACGGGTCCGGGCAGCGGGGCGGGCGAGCGCTGGTGCTGGCGGCCACCGACCCGGCCAACCCGTACGGCGCGGCCCTGCCCTGGCCGGAGCGGGTGGTCGACTCCGGGGACGGCGTCGAGGTCCCGGCCGGTGGGCACCGGGCCGGACGCAAGGCGGGCGCGCTGGTCGTACTCGTCGGGGGTGAGCTTGTGCTGTACGTCGAGCGCGGTGGCCGTACCCTCTTGTCCTTTGTCGACGATGAGCAGCTGCTCGCGGCGGCGGCCCGGGCGCTCGGCGACGCGGTACGTTCCGGGGCGCTCGGGGTGATGTCGGTCGAGCGGGCCGACGGCGAGGCGGTGGGGCGGTCCTCGCCGCTGCACGCCGCGCTGACCGCCGCCGGTTTCCGGGCCACCCCACGCGGGCTACGGCTACGCGGTTGACCGACCGGTCGCGCCACGAGCCGAGCGATAGATCATCGGATCACAATGCTTCTCACATAGCGACATACAAGCAGGCCTTGTTACTTGGATAGCGACATCGCCACCTGCCGCTGTCAGGAGTTGGTCTGGGTGAGATAGCGCAGACCGCGGTTGAGGAACGTACGCGGGTTCGTGTCCAGGTGTCTGCCCCACGGCGGGTCTGTCTCGCCGCGGATCCAGGCATAGCGGGCCAGCGCGTAGCCGAACATCGGCTCAGTCAGATAACCGAGCCGCGCCGTACGGAAGCTGGTGCGATCCTGGGAGAACTCGAACGCGGAGTTGGCCCCGAAGATGCCCAGCCCGAAGAAGACCGTCAAAAGGTCGGTCAGCGGCTCATGGTCCTCCCGCTGTGCCGAGATCCGGTCGTCGCCCAGCAGCAGCACATGCCCCAACTCGTGGGCGATGGTCGCCACCAGCGCCATCGGCGACTTCGCCTGGCCATCGGAGATCGAGACAACCGAGCGGCCATCACGTACCTGGTAATGCCCTGCCGCACCCGTCGATCGCCAGTTCATCGGCACGTACGCGGACAACTCCGGGTCGACATCCTCGGCGTAGTGCTCCAGCACGATCCGGTCCGGGTTGATGTCCATGTGTGTACAGAGCAGGTCGAGAACCGATTTGATGTCCGAGCGACGGCCCTGGTAGGCACCGGGAAAGAAGTCGTCGGTCGGCAGTACGACCGTGCCGTGCAACCGGGCACTGCCGAATTCGTCCAGCAGCCAGTCCAGCGAGCTATCGATCCAGTCCTGCTCGATCTGCCGCACCGGGCACTTTGCGCGCCCCCACCACCATGCCACGGCACGATTGTGGGATGACGCCGCAACGCCGGCGTATTGACGCTTGACGGACGTGTCAGGCTGCGACGGCGTCGAGCAGGACGCGGGCTAACTCCTCCGGCTGGGAGAACATCGGCCAGTGACCAGTGTCCATCTTGACCAGCTGCCAGTGCCCGCTGGTCAGCAGTGCCGACACGGTCGGGTTCGGTTCGGGGCCGTCCAGCAGGCACTTGACGTACGTCGTGGGAAGAGCGCCGAGCGGCCGGGCCAGCACGGCCGGCTCGGTCAGGGTGGCCCCCGGGTGGCGGGTCGCGCCGGCCACGAACCGGGCGATCTGGTCGTCGGTAAGGCCCTGGCCCGCGCAGTCGGCGGCGGTCAGGGGTGCCCAGAAGCCACCGTTCTCGGCGATCGTGGCGATGAACGCCGCCGGCCCCTGCCACCAGCCGGAGGCGAAGGATTCGCCGTCGACCGGCACCTCGGAGTCGACGAAGACCACCCGGGTCAGCCGCTCGCCGATCCGTTCGGCGGCCTGACCAACCGGGATGCCGGAGTAGCTGTGCCCGACCAGGACGACGTCCCGGAGGTCGTGGCGTTCGACCATGTCGACAATGTCCTGGACGTGGGTCTGCTGGCCGGCTGGCACGCCCTGCTTCTCGGCGAGGCCGGAGAGCGTCAGTGGGTGCACCCCGTGCCCGGCAGCACGTAGCGCCGGCACCACCTCGTCCCATGCCCACGACCCGAGCCACGCGCCTGCCACCAGTACGAATTCCGCCATGCCGGCAAGTTAGCACGCCCGTTCGAAGAGTCGCCTGTGGCCAGTGGGCCGGACTCCTGCGATTACGACCCTTTCTAGCTTTGGTCGTCGGCGGGGCGCTCGAAGATGATTTCGAGACCGTCTTCCTCGTCCCACTGCTCGCCGACCTCGGTAAAACCGAACCCGGCAAGCGTGGCCAGGGACGCGGCGTTGTCGGGGCTGATCGTCGCCCGTACGGTCTGGACGTCTGGTTCGGCGGCGGCCCGACGCAGCAGTTCGGCGAGCATGGCCCGGGCGTAGCCCCGGCGGCGATGGGCAGGGTCGACCGAGTAGGCGATCTCCACCGTGCCCGCCTCGTTAGGGGGTCCGTGGAACCCGGCGTGGCCGACGACGATCCCCTCGGGCTCAGCTACCGCCGCGCGGGCGATCCAACGGGCGCTGGCCGGGTCGGCGGCCATCTGGTCGACACGAAGTCGCCACAGCCAGCTCGCCTCGTCGGTCACGAAGTAGTCGGTGAGTACGACGCCAGCCTCGACACTAGCCCGGGCCAGGTCCTGCTCCAGCAGCGCGGTCATCGCCGTACGGGACAGTTCCACGAAACGCACCGATCGTGGACTGTTCGGGGTACGCGGCTCTGGGCCACCTTCGTTCGTCACGGCATGGATGATCGCGCCGTCCCGGGCCGGTAACCAGTCAATTTTGCGCCCGCCCGGTCAATGTCAGCTGATATCTGCGAGAGCGTCCAGGAGCGACCCGCTCTGACCATTCTGGACGGTTTCCCCACTCGGGTGCCAGGTACCGGCTCACCGATCGCTGTGAAATGCTTACCGAGTGAACAAGCATTCGATTGATATCGATGCGTGCCCCTGCTGTGGCTACCGGACCGGATGTGAAACCTGCCCCGTCTGCTTCTGGACGGACGACGGCCGACGCGACCAGGAGGCCGACATCGTGCGGGACGGCCCCAACGGTGACCTGACCCTCTCCCACGCCCGGCTCAACTTCGCCATCTACGGCGCCTGCCATCCCCGCTACCAGGACACCGTCCGCCCGCCGAGGCCCGACGAGCTGCCCTGACGATCCCCCACCAGCCCCAACCAGCCCCACCCAGCCCCAACCAGCCCCGCCAGCCCCGCCAGCCCCACCATCCGCCCCGTCGGCCGGAGCACCTCCGGCCGACGCCGACGCTGACGCGAGCCCCACACCAGAACCGGTCGACATCAGCGCCAGCACCGAACCTGGCCCCACAAAGCCGTACGACAGGCAGCTCGCCGCGTTTCACGGCGAAACCGACGGATCGCGGCCAGGATGGACGGATGCCCGAGGGTGACACGGTGTGGCTGACCGCCCGCGTACTACAGGACGCACTGGCCGGTTCCCGGTTGACCGCATCCGACTTCCGGGTGCCACGGCTGGCCACCGTCGACCTGGCCGGCTGGCTCGTGACTGAGTCGACCAGCCGGGGCAAGCATTTGCTCCTGCGCCTGGCCGCCCCGGACGAGCGGCGGCTGACCCTGCACTCGCATCTTCGGATGGAGGGCGCTTGGCGGACGTACGCCCCGGGCGAGCGCTGGACCGGCGGCCCGTCCCACCTGATCCGGGTGGTATTGCGTACCGCAGCACGAGTCGCCGTCGGATACCACCTGCACGACCTGGCGCTACTGCCGACGGCTGCCGAGACCGATTTGGTCGGCCACCTTGGGCCTGACCTGCTCGGACCGGACTGGGACCTGGACGAGGCGGTACGTCGACTCGCCGCCCACCCGGACACGCAGATCGCCGACGCCCTGCTTGACCAACGGAATCTGGCCGGTATCGGCAACGTCTACAAGTGCGAGGTGCTGTTCCTGCGTGGCGTTTCACCGTGGACCCCGGTACGCGACGTACCGGATCTGCCCGCCCTGGTGTCGCTGACTTACCGGCTGTTGGTTGCCAACCGGTCGCGGTGGGGTCGGAGCACCACCGGCTCGACCCGGCCGGGTCAGGCCAGCTATGTGTACGGCCGCCGAAGCCGCCCCTGCCTGCGCTGCGGCACCCCGATCCGCTCAACGGGTCAGGGGGAGCGGATCACCTACTGGTGCCCGGTCTGCCAGCCGCCACCGCCGACCAACGGCGCTCCTTGATCAACGTGTTAGGAAGGGCCCCTTCCTCTACAAAATGCGATAACAAGGGGCCCTTCCTAACACAGCTAGCAGGTGGGGACGGTGCCGCCGGTGACGGTGGAGATGTACGCGTGGCTGATGTACTGCCCAGTGGCCAGGCGGTTCCACCTGGTCGTGGTGCCGTACGGGCCGCTGACCGACTGGCCGCTGACCCAGCACTCGATCGGCACCATGGCGTACGTCGCCGCGTACCCCTTGCTCGCGTAGCTGGTGCCCGGTCCGCTGCGGATGTTGAGCGGGCCGCTGCCGATCCGTCCCCGGGGACCGCTGCCGGTCCACAGGTACGCGACGTCGACCCAGGCGTTGTCGGTCAGCAGCAGCCCGTCCCAGAAGGTGCCGTCGGCCAGGTCGATACCGGCCGGGCTGGCCACAGTACGACCGAACTGGTCCTTGCCGCCGTTGTAGCCGTCCTGGTAGGCGGCCTGCGCCTCGGGTTTGCCCTGCGGCAGGTCCTGCCACGACTCGCGGACGCTCGACGGGTTCCAGTAGTCGTCCTTGGTGTTCCACGGCCCGACGTCCCAGACCGGCGCGTACTCGCATCGGCTGCCGCTGGTGGTGCAGACCCGGACGGTGTAGTCACCGGTGTTCTTCGGTGCCAGGCCCCGCCGGGAGGGCAGGGCGACGAAGTGGTCCCGGGACGTGATCACGTGCCCGTTCGCGGTGGTGCCACCGACCAGTCCCTCCCGTGTGGCGTACACCCGGTAGGTCAGCCCCGGGGTCGCGGCGGCCGTCACCGCTACCGTGTCGACGGAGAGGCTCAGTTCCCGCGCGGTCGGGGCGGCGGCGAGCTGCTCGGCGGTCAGCGTCACCCGGGCCTGGACCTGACTCACCGGCTGGTCGAAGACGGCCGGCTCGGCGGCGGCCGAGCGCCACTCCGTCCAGCCCGCCGACCGCCAGCCGCGTACCTCGACGTCGACCGTGCCGCCGGCCGGTACGTCGGCGGTCAGTTCGGCGCGTACCCGGTTGGCCGGGGTCGTGAGCGAATGTGGGGTGAGCACCAACATGCCCTCGACGGCGGTGGTCCGACGCTGACCGGCGGAAAGCCCGGCCGGGCCGGCGAGGCGTAGACCATCGGTCCGCGTGTACACCACATTGACGTCGTCCCCGTCGATGGTGGACAGATCGACGCGCCACTGCTGGCGGTCGGGGTTTGACGCCGGGGCTGTACCAGTGGCGGCCGTGGCCGGTGTCGCGGCCAGGACCGCGACGATGGCGCCGGCCACTGCGGTGACCAGGCGTGGACGGGATCTGCGGTACGTCATCACACACTCCTTGCGGGCCGCCAGTCGGCGACGACTGCTCAATGCCGATAAATGTATCGATCGATGCGATGTAGAAAATCACCACCATGATCGATAGTCAAGAAGGAAAGCTCCAGCCGACGCCGGGTCAGCGGACTGGCCGGATCAGCGGGCTGGCAGTACGGGGAATAGGCTGCCCGCCGTGGCAAATCTCTTGAAGAACGTGGCGGCAACGATCAGCCGACTGACCAGGAACCGCGCCACGGCAGCGGGGAGTCCCCGCACCATACCGGCACAGGTCGCTCGACGTCGCCAGCTCGGCGCACTGCAACGCCGTCAGCTGACCTACGCCCCGGAACTGGACGGGCAGGCCGATCCGGGCGAGATCGTGTGGACCTGGGTGCCGTACGAGGACGACCCCCGACAGGGCAAGGACCGCCCCGTACTGGTCGTCGGACGCCACAGTCGGACCCTGTTCGGCCTCATGCTGTCCAGTCAGAGCGACCGGAACGGCCAACGACACTGGTTCGCCCTCGGCCCCGGCGCCTGGGACAACGCCAACCGGCCCAGTTGGGTCCGCCTCGACCGAGTCCTCACCATGCGGGAAGACAGCATCCGGCGTGAGGGTGCGGTGCTGGACCGCGCCCGGTTCGACCGGGTCAGTCAGGCGCTGCGCGCCGGCTACGGCTGGTCCTGACCGCGGCCGACCGCTCCTCCGCCGCAACTGACCACTCCTTCGCCGTATCCACTGGACACGTTCGGCAGTTATCTGCTTACGGATGGTCAGCGTCGCGGACTGGTGATGGCGACCGCTCCGGCTAAAACCGTAGCCATGCTCGGGCTGGGCCTGTGGCCGTGCTCGGGCTGGGCTCGGGCTGGGCTCGGGCTGGGCCCGGGCCTGTGCTCAGCCTGGGCCGTGCTCGGGTTGGACCCGGGGCCGTCGAGCCGTCGCCTGGGGAGGAGCATGCTCATGTTCAAGAGGCTCGCGGCGATCCGCTCCGCGCGTACCGCTCACTCGGCGACGGAGGGCGACCGGCCCACGGTGCCCTCGGCTCGCGTCGCCACCGAACGCCCAGCGGAACCACCGGCGGCGCTGGACCCAGGCGCGCCGCCGGACTACTTCGGATTCATCCCGAACTACGCCAACAGCCCACTGCCCCGCCTCGATTCGGCCGGTCGGGTGGCGCCCGGCACCGGGATCCGCAAGTTCGTCGACTCGCTGCCCGGCCTCGGGCCGGCCAACCAGAACGACCTGGGCAACTACCTGCCGGTGGCAGTACCCGACACCATCACCTACCCGGGCTGCGACTACTACGAGATCGGGTTGCAGCAGTACAGCCAGCAACTGCACCAGGATCTCCAGATGACCCGGCTCCGGGGCTACCGCCAAGTCAACAACGGTACGGACGCCAATGGCCACAACACGGTGACGCCGCCAAACCGGGTACACCACCTCGGGCCGGTGATCGTGGCGCACCGCAACCGCCCGGTCCGAATCAAGTTCATCAACCAACTGCCCACCGGCCCGGCGGGCAAACTCTTCCTGCCGGTCGACCCCACCGTTCCCGGTGCCGGCATCGGACCACTGAGCGGAGCCGGACCATTGGGCGGCACCGGGCCCCTGGCCGGAGCCGAGACATACCCGCAGAACCGTGCGGTGCTGCACCTGCACGGGGGTGCGACGCCGTGGATCAGCAGCGGGACGCCCGACCAGTGGCTCACCCCGGCTGGGGAGGCCACCCGGTACGCCACCGGGGCGGGGCTGGCCAACGTGCCGGACATGACGGAGCCGAACCAGGGCGCGGTGACCCTGTTCTATCCGAACCAGCAGAGCGGCCGACTGCTGTGGCTGCACGACAACACCGCCGGCCTCAGCCGCCTGACCGTCCATTCCGGACAGCTCAGCCTCTATCTGCTCGACGACCCGGCGGAGCAGCGGCTGGTGGCCGACGGCATCCTGCCCAGCGAGCAGATTCCGCTGGTGATCCAGGACAAGACCTTCGTGCCCGACGACGACCAACTGGCCGCTCAGGACCCGACCTGGGACCGGGCCGCCTGGGGGGCACGCAGCAACCTGTGGTTTCCGCACGTGTACATGCCCAACCAGAACCCGTACAACGAGTCCGGATCGAACCGGATGGGCCGCTGGGACTACGCGCCGTGGTTCTGGCCACCGTCGACCGGGACGGTGCACGGGCCGGTGCCCAACCCGTACCACGACCCGGATGGGGCACCCTGGCAACCGCCGGTCGCCCCGGGTACGCCGAACCCGTCCATCGTGCCCGAGGCGTACCTGGACACCCCGCTGGTCAACGGCTGCGCCTACCCGTACCTGCGGGTGCTGCCGAAGGCGTACCGGTTCCGGATCCTGAACGCCTGCAACGACCGGGCGCTCAACCTCCAGCTCTACTACGCGGCTTCCAATGCCCCGATGTGGAATCCGGACGGCTCGCTACAGGACGGCGGCGCTGGCGAGGTGCCGATGGTGGAGGCCGCCGCCACGCCCGGCTTCCCGGCAGACTGGCCGACCGACGGCCGACCCGGCGGGGTGCCCGACCCGGCGTCGACCGGGCCGGAGATGATTCAGATCGGCAACGACGGTGGCCTGCTACCGGCCCCGGTGGTGCTGGCCAACCAGCCGATCAACTACGCCTACCACCGCCGCGAGGCCACGACACTGAACCTCTGCGCCCACACCCTGCTGATCGGGCCGGGCGAGCGGGCCGACGTGATCGTCGACTTCTCGTCCGCGCCCCCCGGCTCGAAGATCATCCTCTACAACGACTGCCCGGCCCCGATCCCGGCCTTCGACGCCCGCTACGACTACTACACGGAGGATGCCGACCAGACGCAGCACGGTGGGGCGCCCTCCACGCTGCCCGGCTACGGACCGAACATCCGGACCCTGCTGCAGTTCCAGGTGGTCGGCACCCCGTCGGCCCCGTTCGACCTGGCGGCGTTGGAGGAACGGCTACCCCGGGCGTACGCCGCCAGCCAGCCGCCGCCGATCGTGCCGCAGCAGGCGTACGACCCGGCACTGGGCACCCAGACCGAGCGAAACACCTACGTGCCGATCCAGGACACCTCGATCACCTTCACGCCCTTCGGCGGAATCGGGCCGGTGACCCTGCCGCTGCTGCCGAAGGCGGTCGCGGAACAGTTCGAGTCCGAGTACGGCCGCACCTCCACCCGCCTCGGTGTCGAACTGCCCAGCACCAGCGCCCTGGTCCAGACGACCATTCCGTTGGGGTACGCCGATCCACCGACGGAGACGCTCTTCGCCTCGGACCTCTCCACTCCGATCGGTTCGGACGACGACGGCACCCAACTGTGGAAGGTCTCCCATCACGGCGTGGCCACCGAATTCGTCCACTTCCATCACGTCAACGTTCAGTTGATCAATCGGGTAAGCCGGAACGGGGTGATCCGACCGCCCGATCCCAACGAGTTGGGCTGGAAGGACACCGTACGACTGAACCCGCTGGAGGACACGATCGTGGCGATGCGCCCGGCGCTGCCCGAGCCACTGCCCTTCAAGATCACAGACAACGTACGACTCTCCGACCCGACCCGGGTCGCCGGAACCGCCCAGGGCCTCGTGCAGGTCGACCCGCACAGCGGCGAGCCGGCGCTGGTCACCAACCGGGAGGTGAACCTGGGCTGGACGTACGCCTGGCAGGGCCAACTCCTCGGGCACGCCGACGGTGAAATGGCCCGGCCGCTGGTGCTGCGGGTGTCACCGGCCGCGCCCACCGGGCTGACCGCCACCCCGTCCCCCGGCTCGGCCACCCAGCTACCGGCGATCGCGCTCGTCTGGACCAACAACGCCACCCGACCGGCGGCCACCATCAACCTGATCCAGCGCGCCACCGACGTCACCTTCAGCACCAACCTGGCCAACCTCAACGTCCCGGCCAACGCCAGTGCGCACACCGACTCGACGGTGACCCCGGGGGTGACCTACTACTACCGCATCCGGGCCGAGAACGCGGTCAGCTGTTCCGCCTGGTCCGGCACGGTCTCCACAGTGGTACGACTGCTCGCCCCCACCGGGCTGACCGTGGCCGTGCCGCCAGCAGCCCCGTTACGGGCGAGTCTGGCCTGGACCAACCGCTCCTTCGCCACCAGCATCGACGTGCAGCGGGCCACCAACCCGACCTTCAGCGCCGGCCTGGTCACCCGGTCGATCCCCGTCACCAGCACCTATCTGGACAGCACCGTCGCCGGGAACACGACCTACTACCACCGGGTTCGCACCAGCTACCTCGGCGCGTCGTCCCCCTGGTCCAACGTGTCCTCGACGGCCACACCCGCACCACCAACGGCCCTAACCAACCTCACCGCCACCGCCGTCGCGGCCGGCACGGACGCGGCCACCGTCGAACTGAGCTGGACCGAGCCGAGCGGCAGCGCGGTCAGCGGCTGCACCATCCAACGGGCCACCGATCCGAGCTTCACCGCCGGCCTGGCGACCTTCAGCGTCACCAGCGCGAGCCACTGTTTCAGCAACACCGGCCTGACCCGGGGTACGACCTACTACTACCGCATCCGAGCTGGTAACGCCGCCGGGCTCTCCGCCTTCACCGCCCCGGTCTCCGTCACCACCCCACCGTGACCGGGTTCGAGCCGGCGCAGCTCTCAGTGGCTGGCCTGTGGGGTGCTCCGGCCGGTCGGTCCCGCCGCCGGATCACCCAGCGAACGCAGCTCGGCCAGACTGGTGGCAACGCCGTGCAGCAACGCGGTGGCCTCGTCGAGCTGCGCCGCAGCGGGATGTTCCCCGGCTGTCCGGCCCTCCTCGGCCAGGTAGCCGGCCGCCGCCGCGACCAGCTTCTCGTAGGCCGTCACTCCCCCGTCGAGTTGCTCGGTCAGGTTGCGGTGGGCCGCCTTCAGCGCCGGTCGGGACTCGGCCGGCGCGCGCCGCAGCGACTTATCCACACTGACCACCCGGCTGGCCAGCTCGCGTAGCGATCGTTCCGCAACGGCGGCCTCCAGCACCGCAGGCGCGGCGGGACCGGTCAACCGATTGGCGAAGCCGGCCAGCGTCGAGGTGGCCCGATTCAGCCGGGCCCACGGACGCGCGGCGGCGGAGCCGCGCAGCGCCAGCCGGGACCGTCCCCGGCGTACCCCGGTCAGCACCCTGCGGCCGGCCGGCAGCCGCTCGACGGCGGCTGCCAACCGGGCCTGGGTCAGCTCGGCCGACCGTTGCTCGGGGGGCGGCGGGGCCGGCTGCGCGGCCAACGCCCGCAGGTCGGACCAACGCCACAGAGCCAGCGTGATGGATCCACCGGCGGCAGCGGCCCAGAACGCGTCGGGCAACCCCAAACCGCTGTACGGGGTGAGGATCGCCGCGGCACCGCCCAGACCACCGCCCAGCACACTCCACCGTCGGGCGGACCGGCGCAGCTTGCGCAATTGCCGGAAGTAACGAGCCCGCTGGTCCGCCACGACAGCCCTCCTAGCTCAGGCCGGCCGCCTCAGCTGGCGGCGCTGGTGTCGCCCGTGCCCTTGTCCCGGGCCATGCTGGCCCGGATCTCGTCCAACCGGGCGACGCTGGCCGGGTCGGCGGCCGGCGCGTTCTGGGTGACGCTGGGTTGAGCCGGGGAACCGGCCAGTTTCTCGCCCGCCATGCTCGACCGGATCTGCTCCAGCCGGGACGAGCCGGCCAGGTCCAGCGTGCTCTTCTGGACCTCAAGCATCCGCCCCTCGACCGAGTTACCGGCCAGTTCGGCGCGGCCCATCGCGTTGGCGTACCGCCGCTCGATCTTCTCGCGTACCTCGTCCAGGGAGGGGGTGTTGCCAGGTGCGGCCAGCGACGACATCGACTCCAGCGACCGGGCCACGCTCTCCTGCATCTTGGCCTGTTCGAGCTGGCTGAGCAGCTTGGTACGCTCGGCCAGCTTCTGCTGGAGGATCATCGAGTTGTTCTCGACCGCCTGCCGGGCCTGGGCAGCGGCACCAATGGCCTGATCGTGCAGCGCCTTGAGGTCTTCGGCCGACTGCTCGGCGGAGACGAGCTGGGTGGCTAGGGTCTGCGCGGTCTGCTCGAACTTGGTGGCCTCCGCCTCGTCGCCAGCGGCCCGGGACCGGTCGGCGAGCACCAGCCCCTGCCGGGCCATCGCCTGGAGACGCTCGACCTCGGACATCTGCCGGGAGAGTCGCATCTCCAGCTGACGCTGGTTACCGATGACCGCGGCAGCCTGTTGCACCAACGCCTGGTGCTGCCGCTGCGCCTCCTCGATGGCCTGCTGGATCTGCACCTTGGGATCGGCGTGCTCATCGATCTTGGCGCCGAACAACGCCATCAGGTAACGCCAGCCCTTGACGAACGGGTTCGCCATATTCGCAGTATCCCCTCAGTGTCATCGCCTCTACCGGCCGCGCCGGATCGACCTGGCGAACGGCGCGGTGGCTTTCCATGGTCGCAGCCGAATGCCACCCCCGGCAAAGAACCGTAGCGGGTTGCCAGCGGATGGACGCCAAGCGCAGGTGCCCGACGAGCATGGCCTGGGGATGCCGCCGATCAGGGCCATGCTGGGGCTCGGTACGACGCGCTGGTCAGGCTGCGACGACGGCGCACGGCTCGGATTTGGCCGACCGGACCCGGCGGGTCGTCCGCAAGGTGGCCTTCAGCGGCGAATCCTGGCGGACCGAAACCGAGACGTTGCCGTCGGTCGTCACGCGATGCACCGACGGGGTTGGCGTCATCCGGCGCGAGCCCAGGCCGGCACCAGCGCTGGCCATCGCGGGTTCAGGCGCCGCCGCAGGGGTGGTAGCCGTCGAAGGAGCGCCGGCCGGTGTACCGGAGGTGGCCGGCTCAGTGGCGGCGCTGGTAGCAGCGGATGTCTGCGCCGATCCGGCTGCCCGCACCGACTGCTCGGTGACCGGCACCAGCACGCCAGTCATCTGCTCGGCCAGGGCGACCGTGTCACCCACCTCGCGCAGCAACTCGGAGAGCTGCGCGCCGAGGGCTGCGCAGATGGCGGCGAGCAGTTCGCTCGACGCCTCCTTCTGCCCTCGTTCGATCTCGGACAAGTAGCCCAGACTGACGTTGGCTGCGGAGGAGACCTCACGCAGGGTCCGGTGCTGGCCCTGTCGGCGGGCGCGCAAGGCGTCACCGATTACCCGGCGTAACAGGATCATCGCACCTCCCCCTCACGCGGGACGACTTCCCCGCTCCAGCACTGGCGCCCCCGGCGCTCAACTGAATCATTCCGAACCAGCCCGGCCACCGCCAGAGCCTTTCCGCAACCGTACCCGCTGCCGGCCACCACGACATCCCAGCGCCGCACCGAATCTGCCTCCGGTTCCCGTTCGTCCCGCTCGCTCGTGCCCGCCCGCCCGTGCCCGCTCGCTCGCGCCTGGCGGTCAGCACCGAGTCGACTGGCACGTTGGCTACCCCTCGGGCGAGCTGGCGTGCCGCAGAGCTGGGCGACACCTAGCCAAATTGGCCGCTACCCGGCCGAATTGGTCGACACCCGGCTGAATTGGTCGGCACCCGGCCGAATTGGCCGCTACCCGGCCGAGCCGGCCGAGGCAGCGTGGATCTGGTCCGCCAGCAGGCGTAACGCCACGGTCACCGTATCGGTGCGGATCGTTACCCGATCACCGTCAAGGTCGAGTTCGCGGACCACCGCGCCGGTGGGGCCGGACACCGCCACGAAGACCATGCCGACCGGTTTTCCGTCCTGTGGTTCAGGACCGGCCACCCCGGTGGTCGCCACCCCCCAGTCGGTCCCGCACTGCTGCCGAACCCCCTCGGCCAGCGCCAGCGCCACGTCCGGATCCACCGGTCCCCGTTCCGCCAACAGGCCCTCCGGTACGCCGGCCAGAGACGCCTTCAGGTCGGTGGCGTAGACCACCAACCCGCCCCGGAAGACAGAACTGGCCCCAGCGACGTCCACGATCGTGGCGGCCAGTAGCCCGCCGGTGAGCGACTCGACGACGCCGAAGGTCTCCTTCCGGTCGACGAGCGCGTGCACCACCGCTGCCGCCGGGCTCCCCACCGGCGGGTCGCCGATCTCGGTCATCTCCGCTACCTCATCCCGCCCGACGACCTACCTCATCCCGCCCGACGGCGCAGGCGTAGCGCCCGCACCACGTAGTCGAGGCCGGTCAGCAGGGTCACCACCACGGCAGCCCCCATGATCCACGGTCCGATCCAGGCTACCGCCGCCGGGACCGGCCACAGATACCAAACGATCGCCAGGATCTGCAACGCAGTCTTGATCTTTCCGCCGTGGCTGGCCGCGATGACGCCGTACCGGATCACCCAGAAGCGGATCAGCGTGACGCCGAACTCCCGAACCAGGATCACCAGCGTCACCCACCAGGGCAGCTGGTCGTACCAGGACAGCAGCACCAACGCCGCCCCGGTCAGCGCCTTGTCCGCGATCGGGTCGGCGACCTTGCCGAACGAGGTCACCAGCCCGAACCGACGGGCGATCCAACCATCCGCCAGATCGGTCATCGAGGCGAACGCGAAAGTCAGACAGGCGGCGATCCGGCCGCTGGTATCGACCATGCCGGAGACGACGACCAGCACCACGAAGACCGGCACCAACAGCAGGCGCAGCGCGGTAAGGGCGTTGGCCGCGTTGACGACCGGCACCGTACGGACCGTGGCAGCCGGCGCGGGGTCGGTCGCCTCGGTCACGGTGTCACCTCGTTCCACCCGGGGCCGCCGCCGCCGAGATCATCTCCTCCGGTACGGCGATCAGGTCGACCCCCTCGGTGCCGGTGACGGTAGCCCGAACCAGGTCACCCGGACGTAGCGCGGCCAGGTCGACCCCGCCCTCAGCCGGGGCGACCAGAGTGGTGGAGCCGTCCACCTCCGGCGCCTGGTGGGCAGCCCGCCCCTCCACGACACCGTCGATGGTCGAGTCGACCAGCACCTCGACGGTCGACCCGAGACGCTCCTCGGCCCGTTGGGAACACAACTCGTCAGCCAGCGCGCTCAACCGGTCGTAGCGCCGTTTGATCGTCGCCGCCGACACCTTGCCCGGCAGTCCGGCGGCCTCGGTGCCATCCTCGTCGCTGTAGTCGAACATGCCGATCGCGTCGAGCCGCGCTTCGGTCAGGAACCGGACCAACTCGTCGACGTCACCCCGAGTCTCGCCTGGGAAGCCGACGATGAAGTTGCTGCGCGCCCCGGCCTCCGGTGCCAGCGCCCGCACCGAGGCGAGCAGCTCGAGGAACCGGTCAGTCGACCCGAATCGGCGCATCCGACGCAGCACCGGCTCGGCGGAGTGCTGGAACGAAAGATCGAAGTAGGGAGCGACGCCCGGCGTGGTGGCCAACGCCTCCACCAGCCCCGGTCGGGTCTCCGCCGGTTGCAGGTAGCTCGCCCGGACCCGGACGATGCCGGACACGGCGGCGAGCTGCGGCAGCAGCTTCTCCAGCAGCCGAGGGTCGCCGAGGTCCTTGCCGTAGGAGGTGGAGTTCTCGCTGACCAGCACCAGCTCCCGAACCCCCGACTTGGCCAACCATTCGGCCTCGGCGAGCAGTTCGTCCGGCGTACGGGAGACGAACGCCCCACGGAACGCGGGAATGGCGCAGAACGCACACCGGCGGTCGCAGCCGCTGGCCAGTTTGAGCGACGCCACCGGGCCGGAGTCGAGCCGATGTCGCAACACCGGTCGCAGATGGGCCGGGGTGTGCTCGTCGGCGACCAGCCCTTCCCGCGTGGGCGCACCACCACCGTGGCCGGGCACCACCACGGCACTGCCATGCCGGGACACCGGCGTCAGCGGCAACAACTCCCGCCGGTCCCGAGGGGTGTGCGCGTCGAGCCGCTCCCCGGCGACCACGGCGTCGAGCCGAGCGGAGATCTCCGGGTAGTCGTCGAAGCCCAGCACCGCCTGCGCCTCGGGCAGGCTGTCGGCCAACTCCCGCCCGTACCGCTCGGCCATACAACCGGCGGCCACCACCTTCGCCCCGGTGTCGGCGGCGGCAAGCAGGGTCTGGATCGAGTCCTGCTTGGCCTTCTCCACGAACCCGCAGGTGTTGACCAGCACCACGTCGGCGCGCTCGCCGTCAGTGGTCACCTGCCAACCGTCGGCGTGCAAGCGGGCCGCCAGTTCCTCCGAATCAACCTCATTACGGGCACAGCCCAGGGTGAGCAACGCGACCCGGCGGCCGTCGGTCGAGGATGAGGAAGTGGCAGACACCTCCCGAGGGTACCGGGCGAGCCTGATAATCCACTCAGGTGTGCACCCTGGCCGACAGAGGTCACAGTCGGACCGCTGCCGCCCGGGCCAACGTGTCCAGCAGAAACACCTCGGTACCGGCCAGCCCGACCGAACAGAAGACGGTCACCTGCCCGGCGGCGGTCCGGCCGGGGACCGTGCCCGCCAGCACCGCACCCAGGTCACGCAGGTGATCGGCGTACGGGGGGTCGGCCGCAAGCATCGGCGGGTCGTACGCCCCGGCCTGGGCCAACGAGTCGGTGGCGAGTACGTCGGCCCGGTCCAGCAGGTCCAGCCCGAATTCGGCCCGGCCGCGCTGTTTGAAGCCAACCGTGTTCACATGGGTACCCGGGTCCAGATCGGCGGCCGAGATCACCGGGGTCGGGCTGTCGGTGGCCAGCACCACCACGTCCCGGCCGCGTACCGCCGTCTCGGGGCGGTCCACCGCTCGGGCCGGGATACCCAGTTCGGCGCGAATCCGGTCGGCGAACGCCTCCCGACGGGCCCGGGTACGACAGAACACCGTCACCTCCCGCAGCGGTCGTACTGCGGCTGCCGCCCACACCTGCGCCCACGCCTGTCCACCGCAACCGATCACGCCGAGCGTGCCGGCCTCGGGGCGGGCCAGCAGATCGATCGCCACCCCGCCGATCGCCCCGGTACGCCGCGACCCGATCTCGGCACCGACCGCGATCGCCCGGACCCGCCCCGACCGGGCGTCGTGCAGGACCACCACCTGTTCCGTCTCCGGGTGGCCGAAGGTGTCGTACGTCCGGAAGCCGTACCACTCGTCGGCCAGTTGGCCGGCGGTGGTCACCAGTCGTCCCCCGGCCAGCGGCGCGGAGGCGCGTGGGGGCGCGATGAGCCGGCCGGCGTGGGCGGCCAGCAGGGCAGCCCGGGTAGCCCCGATCGCGGTGGGCGCATCCAGTTGGGTGGCCACCTCGGCGTCGCTGAAGAGCAGGGTCATATCGCCCATCCTGATAACTGAACCTCGCTTCAGGTCAAGTTGCCGGTGACCTTCCCCACCGCCGATCGGGCGGCGGCCGCCGGTGACCTTCCGCACCGCCGAAGGCCGCCCCGTCCGCCGGTCACCTTCCTTACCGTCGGTGGCCCGACGGCCGCAAGTGCTAACGTCGGCTCGACGGCCGAGATCGGTGGCCCGTCCCGGACGAGTGCGAGTCGTACCCGGTGGTGCGAAGACGACCGCGAATTGACCATGACCGAGGTCATGGGACAGTCGCTCCGGCCGTCTCCCGCTGGCACCGCGCTTCCCTACGCCGACGTCGCCGTACGCATCGAAGGTGAACACCATGGCCTGGGTAGTGCTTGTCGTTTCCGGTTTCCTGGAGACCGTCTGGGCGATCGCCCTGGGACGTAGCGCGGGGTTCACCCGGCTGGTCCCCTCGCTGGTCTTTCTCGTCGCCCTGGTGCTGAGCATGGTCGGACTCTCCTGGGCACTGCGGTCGATCCCGATCGGCACCGGTTATGCGGTGTGGGTCGGCATCGGCGCGGTCGGCACCGCCGTGGTCGGAATGGTGGCCCTGGGCGAGTCAGCCAGCCTGCCCCGGTTGCTCTGCCTGCTGCTGGTGGTGGCCGGAGTGGTCGGCCTCAAGTTCTTCCACTGAGCGTTATGAGGGTGTTCAGTCGTCGGCGCGCAAGCCGGCCAGGGTTTCCTCCAGCTCGTCCGGCTTGACGAGCACGTCGCGCGCCTTGGAGCCCTCGGACGGCCCGACGATGCCCCGGGTCTCCATCAGGTCCATCAACCGACCGGCCTTGGCGAAGCCGACCCGGAGTTTGCGCTGCAGCATCGAGGTGGAGCCGAACTGCGAGGTCACCACCAGCTCGATCGCCTGCACCAACAGGTCGAGGTCGTCCCCGATGTCCTCGTCGATCTTCTTCTTGCTGTCCTGCGGCGGGGTCAGCACGTCCGGACGAAACTCCGGCTCACGCTGGTCCCGGCAGAACTTGACCACGGCGTTGATCTCCGTCTCGGAGACCCAGGCCCCCTGGATCCGGATCGGCTTCGAGGCACCCATCGGCAGGAAGAGTCCGTCGCCCCGACCGATCAACTTTTCCGCGCCGGGCTGGTCGAGGATGACCCGGGAGTCGGCCAGCGAGGAGGTGGCAAACGCCAGCCGGGAAGGCACGTTGGCCTTGATCAGACCGGTCACCACGTCCACCGAAGGGCGCTGGGTGGCCAGCACCAGGTGGATGCCGGCGGCCCGGGCCAGCTGGGTGATCCGGACTACCGAGTCCTCCACGTCACGGGGCGCGACCATCATCAGGTCCGCCAACTCGTCGACGATCACCAACAGGTACGGGTACGGCCGGATCTCCCGCTCACTGCCCGGCGGGGGCTTGATCTGCCCGGCCCGCACCTTGCGGTTATAGTCGTCGATGTGTCGTACCCCGTTGGCGGCGAGGTCGTCGTAGCGCATGTCCATCTCGCGGACCACCCAGTCCAGCGAGTCGGCAGCCTTCTTCGCGTTGGTCACGATCGGCGTGACCAGGTGCGGGATGCCCTCGTAGCCGGACATCTCCACCCGCTTCGGGTCGATCAACAACAGCCGTACCTCGTCCGGCGTGGCCCGGGCCAGCACCGAAACCAGCAACGAGTTGAGACAACTGGAGTTGTGTGTCGGGATACACGCACGGCTGGCCAGGTACAGGTGGCTAGGACTGTCGACCTCGATGCATCGGACCGGTACGGACGGAATTGGCCGCACATCTACGATGTAGCGCAGCAACGTGGAGGGTCGAACCTCACTCACCTGACGAACCATTTTGCGCGTCAGCCGAAATACCTTGTCAGCCGGCGTGAAGTGGATCCGGTAACAGATAGACGTTTCCTCATGACGGCCCTTCACCGGCTTCGTCGTCATGGATGCCTGGTAGCCAAGCCCAATGATCAGCTCTAGGGTGTCGTGGGCAAGTCTCGCATTGGTAACCGCAAACTCGACGCCACCCCGCTTGGAAACTGTGCCATCCGTGTCCAACAGGCCCGCCAACAGAGCCCGACGTTGTTGCTCCGACGCCCGCAGATAGACCTTGGGGATATGCTTCGGACCAATCTGACGGAACAATTCCCGCATGGTCTGGTAGCGCGGGCGAGGTGGTGTGGTCGGCAGGAAGCCAGTCGTCCGGCGGGACGAGAACATGCCCTTGGCCGCCTTAACTACCGCAGAGATACCCACCCCTCGGTGTCGGGCCGCCCGAGCCAGGGTGACACCCTTGGCAGCAAGTTCCACTGCCTCGGCAATACGCTGGTCACGTTCTGGCGCGTTGGAAATCGTGTACGACATCGTGCTGCTGGGATGTTTCGTGACGACGTATCCGTCCAGCCGAATCTGGTCGAGGATCTCCTCGTCGGCACAGGTGAATGCCGCGGATCCTGTCGTACCATCGCCGAGCCAGCAGCCCAGGGTGTACGGCTCGATCGGGAGTTCCTGCTCCGGACAATCCAGCGGTCCGCTAACCGGAATCGCGTGGTTGGTCCAGGTGCCGCTGCGTCCCGACACCCGTAGTGATTCGGCAATCTCCGCTGTCGTCACCGGCCGATCGTCGAAGATGCGTCGTTGACTCGAACGCCCTGGGGCCGAAATACGCTCCTGCAATGCCTGGTAGAGAAGGTGACGGGAGTAGGTTTGGACGGCCCGCGTAATGGTCTGCCCACCACGGCGATACGTCGCCCTACCGTTCATCCCTTCCCTGGAAATGCCTCCGGATCTGATGACCTGGTACAGCACATTCTGGAACTTCGCCCCGATATCGGAGATCACCTCAGCAGTCGTCACCGGACGGTCAGCTTCGGCAAGTACGTCGGTGCTCCGCTCGACAATCCGCGCCACGTCACTCGCGGACCAGTACGAGCCATCCCTCCACCGGTGCGTGCGCTGTGATCGACCCGCTCTCGTCGTCGTCGACCACTGATGTTGGGCATCAGCAACAATCACTGTGCCGTCTGAGAATTCGACCTCGTAGCAAGGACGATCAAGCATGACCGGGGTGGCCGCGATGATCCGGCATGCCTGGCCGCGCTCGTCGAAGACTTGCTCCCCGACCTGAAGCTCGCCCATGGTGGACCATCCACTGGGCGTGGGAATCGGTGTGTCCAGGGCAAGTGCCTTCCCGGCACCAGTGGCCCCCGCTATCAAGATGTGTGGCATCTTGGCCAGGTTGGCCACCACGAAGCCGCCCTCGATGTCCTTGCCGAGCGCCACCACCATCGGGTGGTGGTCGGCCGCCGCAGCTCGGGAGCGCAGTACGTCGCCGAGCGCCACGTCCTCCCGGTCGCTGTTCGGGATCTCCACCCCGACCGCGCTCTTGCCCGGAATCGGGCTGAGGATCCGTACGTCCGGCGACTTGACCGCGTAGGCGATGTTGCGGGACAGCTGGGTGATCCGCTCCACCTTGACGCCGTGACCCAACTCGACCTCGTACCGGGTGACAGTCGGGCCGCGGGTGAAGCCGGTGACCGCCGCGTCGACGTCGAACTGGTCGAACACCCCGGCGAGCGCGGTGATCACCTCGTCGTTGGCCTTGCTCCGGGTCTTGGCCGCACCGCCGGGGCGCAGCAGGTTCGCCGGGGGCAACGTGTAGTCGCCGGCCATGCCGGTTATGGCGAGCTGCTCGGCCCGGGTCGGCGGGTTGGAGTGCGCGGGCGGTTCTGGTGTGCGTCGGGTGGCCGGCACCTTGGCCGCAGGCTTGCGGGGCAGTGGGACGGTGTCGTGCACGACCTCGTCGTCAAATGGTTCGTCGTCCTCGATGAGGCTGGCCTGCCGTCGCCGGGCCGGTCGGCGCGTGCCCCGGCCCGCACCGGCCTTCGCACCGCCCGACCGGGTCGCGCCACGTACCCCGTCGTCGTCATCGTCATCGTCGTCGTCGGAACCGTCGCCGGCTGGTCGGCCCAGCACCGTGCCGGCCAGCAGACCGAGCCGCTCCGGGATCTTGTTGACCGGGGTGGCGGTGACCACGAGCAGCCCGAAGAAGAGCAGCAACAGCAGCACCGGAACAGCCACCCAGGCGCTGACCGTCTTCACCAGCACCGCGCCGACCGCGGCCCCGATCAGGCCGCCGGCATAGTCGCGCTGGACGTTGTCCACCGGGTTCTGGCCGATGTGCAGGAGGGCGGCGGTGGCGATGATCAGTGCCGACCAGCCGACCACCCCGCGTCCCCGGTGCTCTGGCTCCCGCGGCTCGCGCATCAGCCAGATTCCACCGAAGAGCAGAAGCACCGGCAGGGCGGCGGCCACGGCCCCCACAAAGAGCCGGATGCTGTCGGCTACCCAGGCCCCCAGCGGACCGGCGGAGGAGAACCACACCGCGAGACCGGTCAGGATCGCCATGGCAATCAGGAACAGGCCGGCCCCGTCGCGGCGGTGTTCCGGGTTGAAGTCCCGGGCGGTGGCGGCCTGTCGGCCGACCGCGCGAACCAGCCAGCCGGTCCCGTGCGCCAGCCCCATCCAGGTGCCCCGGGCCGCCTGGCCGACGATCGTCGCCAGGCCCGAGCCGCCACCGGTACGCCGCTTCGGCGCCGACTTGCCCGCACTGGGTCTGCGGCCACCACCGGACGACTTTCCACCGGTGGACTTCCGAGCACGCGCGGAGGCGGCGCCACGCGGTGACGACGCGCCGCGACGCCGGCTCGCCTGTGGGGTACGGCCCGCCATAGAGTCACACCGTAGCGGCGTGGCTCGACCAATCCCCGCTTTTGCGAGTCGTGTCCGCGTGCGGCACGCGTGTTGTGCGAGAATCCGTGATCTTTGACACTATGAAGGGACGCCGCATGTCACCCCCGAGTTTCGAGGACACGTCGGACGAACCTCGCGCTGGTGGGCAGTTGCAGACCCTGCAACCGTTGACGAACGAACTCATCGCCTCGGTCCTGACCGACAACGAATACAACTTCCACACCGATGACGACGGTGACCTGTTCGGTCGGTGGGACGACAGCCTGATCTACTTCTTCCGGCTCGGCACCAACGGCGAGGTGTTCCAGGTTCGTACGATGGCCGCCACCACGTTTTCGGTCGAGGACGTGCCCGCCCTGCACGAGTTCTGCAACACCTGGAACCACGACCGCCTGTGGCCCAAGGTGTACGTGCACGTCGAAGACGACGGCAACGTACGGGTTTGCGGTGAGGTGGTCGCCGACCTCGAACGGGGCGTGACAACACCACAACTCGACCAGCTGATCAGCTGTGGCATCGCCACCGGCTGCCAGATGTCCGAGGCCGTCGCCGAGCTACGGCCCTGAGCTACCGCCCGGAGAGGGAGTCCGCTATGGAACGGCGGTTCCAGGTCGACCTACGCGGCATCGTCGACCTGCTCAGCCACCACCTCTATGCCAGTCCTCGGGTCTACGCCCGGGAGCTGTTGCAGAACGCCGCCGATGCGATCACCGCCCGGCACGATGCCGACCCGGATGCCGAGCCGGGCCGGGTGGTCATCGAACCGGGTGCCGACGGGTCGCTACGCGTACACGACAACGGCATCGGGCTGACCGAGGAACAGGTGCACACCTTCCTGGCCAGCGTCGGGCGTACCTCCAAACGCGACGAGTTGGGCTTCGCCCGGCAGGACTACCTCGGCCAGTTCGGCATCGGGTTGCTCTCCTGCTTCATGGTCGCCGACACCATCGAGGTGGTCACCCGCTCCGCCGGTGGCGGGCCGGCGGTGCGGTGGACCGGTTACTCCGACGGCCGGTACGCCGTCGAGGTGGACGAGACCGCCCGAGCGGCCGTCGGCACCACCGTCATCCTGCGGCCCCGGCCGGGTGGCGAGCACTGGCTCGCCCCGGCGCAGGTGCAGGAACTTGTCCGGTCGTACGGGCATTTGCTCAACGTCGACGTCGTCATCACCGAGCCGGGTGCCGGTCCGGAAAACGAGCCGGGTGCCGGTCCGGCGAGTGAGCCGGTACGGCTCACCGACCCGCAGGCGCCGTGGGAGGTCGCGTACGACGACCCTGAGGTCCGCCGGGCCGCGCTGCTGGACTACGGCGCGCAACTGCTGGGCAACCGACCGATGGAGGTCATCGACCTGACGGTGCCCGAGGCCGGGCTGGTCGGGGTCGGCTTCGTCCTCCCCTCGGCGGCGGCCGTCGGCCAGGGCGGGCACCGGGTCTACCTCAAGCGGATGCTGCTCAGTGAGGACGCCCGCGAACTGGTGCCGGACTGGGCGTTCTTCCTCCGCTGTGTCGTCGACACCGCCCTGCTCCGGCCGACCGCCAGCCGCGAGGCGCTCTACTCCGACGACCTGCTCGACCGGGTCCGCGAATCGCTCGGCGAGCAGATCCGCAACTGGCTGCTCGACCTGTCGGTGCACCACCCCGACCGGCTGGCCGCCTTCCTGCGCGTACACCATCTCGGGGTGAAGGCGCTCGCGGTGCGCGACGATGAGATGCTGCGCCTGGTCGACGCCTGGCTACCGTTCGAGACCAGCCGGGGTGCGATGCCGTTGCGCACCTTCCGGCGCAGCGCCTCGATGATCCGGTATGTCAACACGGTCGACGAGTTCCGCTCGCTGGCCGCGATCGCCAGTGCCGCCGGTACGCCCCTGGTCAACGCCGGCTACGCGTACGACACGGAGATCCTCGAACGGCTCTCCCGGCTCGACCCGAAGATCACGGTACGTCGGCTCGACCCCGGTGAGCTGGCCGCCCGGCTCGAACCGCTCAGCGAGGAGCAGGAGCGTAGCGTCGCCGGTTTCCTGGAGACCGCCCGCCGCACTCTCGCCGACCTCGACTGCGTGCCGCTGATCCGGCAGTTCGACCCGGTGACCGTGCCGGCGCTGTACGTCGCCAGTCAGCAGGCCCGGGAGCAGGACAACGTACGACGCAACCTGGCCGGTAGCGACGAACTCTGGTCCGACGTGCTTTCCGCCTTCGCCGACGTCGAGATCGAACACCGACCGGAGTTGGTGTTCAACTGGCGGCATCCGCTGATCCGCCGGATCGCCGGCAGTCCACCCGGCCCCGCGCTGCGTAACGCGGTCGAGGCGCTGTACGGGCAGGCCCTGCTCGCCGGCCACCACCCGCTGCGCGCGGCGGACAGCGCGGCGCTCAACCGGTCGTTCCTCGCCCTGCTGGAACGATCCTTCACCGCCCCGGAAACCGGTGGCGGATCCACTCCGACGCCCGGCGGCGGGCCAGCCCCGGCGGCGGACACCCCATCCGAGGAGATGCCATGAGGCTGCTGGCCGGTGAGGCGACGCCGTGACCGACCGAAACGAAGTGCGGGAGGCGCTGGCCGACGCAAAGGACCTGCCCGACGGCGAGGGCAAGGTGGCAGAGCTGGAACGGCTCACCGCCCATGCCGACGCCGCGCAGGACGTACGCCTGGGTTTCGACGTACGGATGGAGCTGATCGACGCGTACAACAACCACACCGAGCGGTGGCGGATGCTGCCGGCGTTCGGGTGGTGCCTGGCCACCTTCGACCGTGAGCCGGAGTTGTTCGACGACTGGGACGCGGAACTGCTGCGCTGGTACCACAAGTGGGCGGTGGCGACCCTGCGCGGTACGCCCCGGGTGGGCCTGGCCCAGACCAACGCCGCCCTCGACGACATGGAGCGGCGTTTCCGCCAGGGCGGGCACAGCCTGCACGCGGTCCACAACCTGCGCTGCCGGATCGCCGACCATCTCGGTGACGAGGCGGAGGCCCGCAAGTGGCTGGTCCAGTGGCGGGCCGCCCGTCGGGACGAGAACAGCGACTGTGCTGGTTGTGACCCGTCCCGCCAGGCGGAACTGCTGGCTGGCTGGGGGGACTGGGAGGAGGCGATCCAAGTCGTCGAGCCGGTGCTGACCGGAGTCCTGGGCTGCACCGAGCAGCCGGAGAAGGCAATGGTCACCGCGCTCACCCCGTACCTGCGCCTGGGGCGGTACGACGAGGCTGCCAAGGCACACGTGCGCTCGTACCGGCGGCACCGGCACGAGCGGGACTCCTTCTCGTACCTGGCCGAGCACCTACGGTTCTGTGCGTTGACCGCGAACTACGACCGGGGCCTGGACATCCTCGCCGAGCATCTCGGCTGGCTGGACCGGCCGTACGACGAGATGTCGGCGATGGAGTTCAGCGCCGCGGGGGCGCTGCTCTGCCGGCTGGCCGTCGAAGCAGGCTCCACCCGAACCATCACTCGACCGGAGTACGGGGATCGGCCGGCTGAGGAGCTGACGCTGTCGGCCCTGGGGGGCACGCTCCTGGCCGTCGCCGAGGATCTGGCCGGCCAGTTCGACGCCCGCAACGGTACGACGCACCAGTCTGGCCGGATGGCGGCCTGGTTGGCGGAGCGGCCGCTCGACGAACCGGTCCCGTTGCCGATCGACGAGACCCCGGCCGGCGGCTGGTCGGATGGGCTGGACGACGAGCCAGCGGACCGGCTCGACGTGCTGGCACCGCTGCGACTTGAGTCGCTGGTCGCGGTGCTCCACGAGCGCGGCGACCATTACGTCGTCCACGAGGATGGCATGGTGGGCGGCCGGTGGGGCTCGGCAATCATTCAGTTCGAGCGGTTGGGCGAGCATGGCGAGGTCCTGCACGCCCGGATCATCGCGGAGCGCCAACTGCCGGCCGAGCGGCTGGCCGACGCGTACGAGTTCTGCAACAGCTGGAACCACGACCGGTTGCTGCCGAAGGCGTACGTGCACGACGCCGGGGACGGCACGCTGCTCCTGGCTGGGGATGTCAGCACCGACCTGGAGCACGGGGTGACCGGACAGCAGCTCGCCATCCTGGTCAACGCAACGGTCTCGGCGGGTGCCACGTTCGCCGACGCGGCGGCCGAGCTGCCGTAGCCAGGTGTTAGGAAGGGCCCCTTCTTATCGTTTTTTGTATAGGAAGGGGCCCTTCCTAACACCCGCCCCCTGGCGGAGCGGTCAGGCGGAGCGGTCAGGCGGAGCGGTGCTGGCCCAGGCGTGGATCTGTGCGAGCGCGCCGCGCAGGCCAGCTGCCCGCTCAGTCAGGGCGTACGTCACCCGCCCGGCGTCGTCGTGCCGATCGACCAGGCCGGCGTCGGCGAGTTGACGCAGTCGTTCGGTGAGTATCCGACGGGAGATCCCGGGGATGGCACGGGCCAGCTCACCGAACCGGGCCTCGCCCTGGCAGAGCAGGTAGAGCAGTTCCGTGGTCCACCGCCGGCCGAACAGTTCCAGCGCGGCAGCGGTGGCTGCGGGGATCCCCATCCCCCCGGCTCCGGCTGGCGTACCGAGGTGAGACTCCGGTCGAGCGGTTACTTTTGACAACCGAACGTCGGTCTCCCGAGTTGCCTCGTCGAGGAACACGGCAAGGCCGTCGAGCATCCGCCGAAGCCCGAACTCGAAATCCTTGCCGGCCGTGCGTCGATCGGCCGAAGGGGCCGCAGGTCCGCTGGTTGGGGATGTCGACGCCCCACCAACCGGGGCCGCCGCTTCGTCTGCTGGGGGCACCGGTCCGTCCGCTGGGGCCGCCGCCTGCAGGCGGGAGAGCACCGGAAACCTACCGGTCGCCAGCAAACTGGCCAACTCCGCCGTCCGCGCCGCCCACCACTGCTCGCTGGTGACCCCGGTACGCCGCTCGTCCTCGACCTCGCTGCGCAGGTAGAGCGCGGCCCCTTGGACATAGAGGGACCGTCAGTAGGTGTTATTTGAGGCGGCGGGTGGTGGGGCGGGTGTTCCAGCGGTAGTGGGTACGGGCTTGCCGGATGAGGGCACGCAC